>JAUXNU010000001.1 GCA_030682655.1 Actinomycetota bacterium
GAGCTCATCGGCACCGCGAGGTCGCTCGGTTGTCGCATCGGCCTGGCGACAGCCTCGTCGTGCGCGGCTGCGCGCCACGTACTCGGCGCAATCGGGCTCGCCGACGCATTCGACTTCGTCGCGACCAACGACGACGTCAACCACAACAAGCCGGACCCCGAGATCGACCTGCTCGTCGCCTGCGAGCTTGGGGTGGCCCCTGCGGAATGCATCGTGATCGAAGACTCCCCGTCCGGGGTCCGGGCCGCCCTGACAGCTGGGATGCGCTGCATCGCGGTGAGCACCGACTTCACCCGAGAGCGGCTCCACGCGGAAGGGCTGCTCGGCGAAGAGTGGATCGTGGACGATCCGGCACTGCTTCAGGCGACGCTTCGGCGAGCATTCGCCGAGGCTGATGGCGACGGCTAGGAACCCCCGACAGACAGGATTGATCCGAATGAGCGAGTACGCAGGACCTGTGACCGTAGCCGTGTCGAGGCGCGTCCGTCGGGAACGCGAGGCTGACTTCGAGACGTGGGCGCTCGGAATCTGCGAAGCGGCCGAGAGGTTCCCCGGGCACCTGGGGGCCGGACATATCAGACCGGCTGAGGCGGGTGGCGAACACACAATCGTCTATCGCTTTGACACGCCTGCCAACTTCGAGAACTGGCAGAACTCGCCCGAGAGATCGAGCTGGCTTGATGCCTCGCGCGAACTCATCGCGGGCGAACCCCGCGTCGAGAGGGCCACAGGGTTGGAGTTCTGGTTCCATGACCCTTCGTGCTCCTACGGGACGCCCCCTCCTGTCTGGAAGCAGGCGATCCTCACGGAGATCGGCCTCTACCCGACGGTGCTATTCGTCGCCTACACCGTCGGTCTGCTCATTGCAGGGTGGCCGCTGCCAGTCCGGTCGCTCGTCACCACCGCGCTATCCGTGACGTTGATGACGTGGGTCGTGATGCCGGTCGTCAGCCGAGTGTTCAGAGGCTGGCTGCGGTCCAGGTCGAGTACGTACAGCCCATAGCCGGGGCCTTTGCCGTGACCCGAGTGAAGACGGCCCCCGCGGCATTCCGCGCAACAGGGACTGCTATTCAGCTGCACGAGTGCGCCGTCACATACTCTGAGCTGCGGCTTTGCCCCAGACCCACTGTCAGCACGAAGACAATTGTAGCCCGATTTCGCACTCGAAATCGGGCTACCCGGGCCTCTGACCTGCGAACAAATGGTGCCCCCAAGGGAATTCGAATCCTGATTGTGCTTGTGA
>JAUXNU010000002.1 GCA_030682655.1 Actinomycetota bacterium
GGCTCACGGCGGCGGTGAAGAATCTTGGAAAGATCGGTCGGAGGCGGCGTCAGGAGTCTGGTGTGGAAAGCGCATCCGATCTTCCGCCGTCGGCTCGTGCGGAGTTCCAGAAGTTCTATCGCGACATGCTTGTCCACTACGGCATCGAGGGGCGGTATATCCGCGCCGGTCGTGCGAACGAGAACGGGGACGTCGAGCAGAGTCACCATCGGCTCAAGCGTGCGATCGACCAGGAACTGATGCTTCGTGGCAGCCGGGACTTCGCGAGCCGTGCCGAGTATGAGGCGTTCCTCCGCGACATGTTCATCCGCCGGAACGCTGGACGGCGCGAGCGCTTCGAGGCGGAGCGACGGATGCTTCGCCCGCTTCCGCCGACCGCCTGCCAGACCTCGCGTGAGATCACTGTTCACGTGTCGAGTTCCAGTTTAGTGCGGGTTCTCGCGAACGTCTATTCGGTGGATAGCCGGCTGATCGGGGAGTATTTGAAGGCGCGCATCCGGGCCGAGTTGATCGAACTGTTCCACGGCCAGCGGCTGGTCCAGACATGCCCCCGGTTGATCGGAAAGGGCAGGGCGAAGATCGACTATCGGCACGTGATCCGGTCGCTCGTGCGCAAGCCGGGTGCGTTCGCGGAGTATCGCTACCGCGAGGAACTTTTTCCGAACCTAGCCTTCCGACTGGCCTATGACCGGTTGCGGCGGGAGAATCCGGCGGGTGCCGACCGCGAGTATCTGCGGATTCTCGAGATGGCGGCACTCGACGGCGAGGAGGCGGTGAAGTCGGCGCTCGAGGTGCAGGCGACGGAAACGGTCTCGCCGTCGGTCGCGCGGACGAGGGAATTGCTGGAACGGGGCATGACACCAATCGACCCATTACAGGTGGAGATCGTCCCGCCTGAACTGGCGGAATACGACCGACTGCACTCGGGGAGGTGGGTGGCATGACTGACGCGGCTGAAATTCGCAAGCGCTTACGTGGTGCCTTTATCGCGTTGCGGCTTCCCACCATGCGGGAGACGTTCGCGGCGGAAGCGGAGCGTGCCGTCCGTGAGAATCTCAATCACGAGCATTTCCTCCTCCACATGGTCGAGCGCGAGTGTGAGGAGCGCCGGGAGCGGCGGGTGGAACGACTGCTCTTCGATTCCCGTCTTCCGCTTGGCAAGACTCTCTCCGCGTTCGACATGAAGCGCTTGTCGGTGAAGGCGCGGGCGCAGACGAGCATGTTGCTCACCGGTGAGTTTGTCGGTCGCCGGGATAACGTGCTCGCCTTCGGCTTGCCGGGAACGGGCAAGACGCATCTGCTCTGCGGGATCGCACGTGAACTCGCACTTGCGGGTCACAAGGTCCAATACTGGTCTTGCGTGGCGCTCGTCCAAGAACTGCTTCAGGCGAAACGCGAATTTCGTCTAAACGCGAAACTGAAGATGCTCTCCCGCTACGATGTTCTACTGCTCGATGACATCGGCTACGTCGAGCAAAGTCGTGAGGAGATGGAGGTCCTCTTCACCCTCCTCGCTGAGCGCTACGAGCGGGGCAGCGTGATGATCACGAGCAACTTGTCGTTCTCGAAGTGGGAGAAAATTTTCAAGGATCCGATGACGACCGCCGCCGCGGTGGACCGCCTGATCCACCACTGCGTGATTCTCGAACTCAACGTGAAGAGTTACCGACGCGAGGAGGCAGAGCAGAAAGCAGGATAAAATTTTTTTCTTCCCTGTCCCCGCCCCCCCTCGGGGGGGCGGGGACAGGGAAGACACCTAGGACCGGGGACCGGAACCAACAACCGGACCCGAACTAAGCCCCGTAACCCAAGAAGGGAATAGAAAGGAACCATGCGCCGTTCTACAACATTCAACTACCCGCAATTATAATTGTCGCCAAACCTCAATTATAGTTGACGTTGGACACTTTGCGACT
>JAUXNU010000003.1 GCA_030682655.1 Actinomycetota bacterium
CTTGAATAGACTGCTTGTGCGCACGTCGTCCTCCGTGGCTCGGTTTCCTGACTCTCAGACAAGCCAGTATCCCAAGCTCAGGGGCGACGTGCGTAACTCATTCAGGGCGGATTCTCACCCACACATGTGTCACAAGATCCCAGAAAGGGCCGGGCAGATGCCCGGCCCTTCGCGCGCGTTCGGAGCGGCAACCCTAGTCCATCGAGATGGACTCGTTGGGGCAGGAGTCGACGCAGATGCCGCACTCGGTGCAGTCCTCAGGGCGAGCCAGAATAGCTACGTCTTCGAGGTCATAGCAGCTGGTCGGGCACTCATCCACGCAGATGCCACAGGCAGTGCAGAGGTTCGAATCAACGACGGGAACGGCCATGGAAAAGTCCTTTCGACGAACAGACCCCACAAGTGACGGCATTCTAGCATGTGCCGTCCCACCGTTGCACGCCTACCGCGCCTTGTCGGCGACCTCTGACGGACTCCAGAAGCAGAACGGATACGTGCGGTCAGTCAGCACCTCGGCCATTTGGCGCTGGCCATCGAGTCTCGCGAGCTCCTCGCTCAGTTGATTCGCAAGGGGTGCCAGAACCTCGACAAGCTCCGCGTTGACCTCGCGAATGCGCCGCCCTAGCGCCTTCTTGTCCGCACCGTCAACAGCGATTTCCGTGACCAGCTGCTGCTTCTCGAATGCCAGTGCCTGCGCGTGGTTGCGCTCCTCGGCCGTGTCGAATTCCACCTCGCCGAGCATCGTATCGGGATTGTGATCGAGCCGATTCAGCTCTTGTCGCAGATCGGCGACCTCTTCCTCGGTCACCAGATGCGCACCGAGGGGCAGGTACATCGTCATCGACGCAACCACGTAGGGAGCAGGCTTGACGCCGTAGTACCGCAGCGCGACCCCGTCGGTGACACGGTCATATCGGCCGCCCCCGACGCCGTGGATGAAGAGATCCGCCACGAACATCCTGACGAACAGCGTCAGCGCAAGAGCGCGCGGAACGAGCGTGAACTCCGCATCGCCAAGGAGAGACGCGGCGGACGCCGCGTCGGGAGGCAGAGATGCGAGCGCCAGGCCATTCGCGCGAAGCTCCAGCATGCCGTCGACCTGCCCCACACGTGCAGCGTACCTCTTGCTGCCGACAATCACCCACAGCGGCAGCTCTACTTCCGCCTCGTCGATTGCGAGGTCCGGGAAAGGTTGCACAACCGAGCGCGTCTTGGTGGCCGTCCGGAAGTCGGCGAGTTCGGCGTTGAATGCCTCCGCAAACGCCCGGGCGTTGCAGATGATGTCGGCCGCGAAGAGCGCGAACGCCCTCGAACGCCCGACTGAAGTCACCGCAAGCTCGAGGTAGTCCGTTCCGGCGGACGCCTCATAGCGTCTGCGAGCGAAGGTGACCAGCTCCGACAGGTTCTCGGCATCGCGCATGGCGTCATGAAGGTGCCCGCAGAACTCATCGAAATGTCGCCCGACCGCGGGAGCCGGCAGAGAGGCCAGCATCCCTGATGCCGCAGTGCAGAAGTCGTCTACATGAAGGGCATCCGGAACCGGAGCGCACGCGTAGCAGGTCTCGCCATCACCGACGGCAAGGTACAGCTGGCACCTCTTGACAACCGGTCGCATACACGGCGCCGCGACTCCCAGCGTGGCGAACGTGTCGGAATCGACGACGAGGTCGAGCGCGGTAGCGCCGGTCTCGTCCGAAAAGCGCTGAAGGAGGAAGTCCTTGATCCAGACACCGGGATGATACAGCTCGGGCTGGTGACCCGTGACGACGACAAGACCCGGTTCGTCCTTCGTGGTCGCGACCGGTACGCCAAGTCGCGCCGAGAACGCTTCGGCGTGCGCCACCAACTCCCGGCGGGCCGACAGGCGCAGCGAGGCGCCGCTGGTTCCGGCGACATCGAAGTCCCATGCCCGCACGCGCTCGCCCACCGTTCCGGCGAGCGTCGTCCACTCCTCGTACGGCGGCTGGGTGAGGAGTTCACCGTGACCGTGTGGGAGTGTCGGGCGAGTGCGGACCATCACGCCTACACCAGATCCGAAAAGCCGCGCAGCCCGATCGGCTCGTCCGAGAAGAAGGGCTCGCCAGCCTCGGATCGGATCATCGTGCCCCACATGCGCGCCATCTGTTCCATCATCGGGACCACGTTCGCATTCCCCGGATTCGCCGAGAATTGCGACTCATAGGCAGCAAGCGCCTCGAGTTTGACGGGGAGCTCCTTGGCCACCTCGATGATGAACGACGGCTCGCGCACCAGCCGCATGTGAACGGCCATGTACTGGAAGACCCTTGAGGGGTAGTGGGGCTCTCCGATCATGTCGGTCTTGGTGAACTTCGCGTAGAAGCGCGCCGCACGAGCGATGCTGCTGGCCGCGATGTGGTCGGGGTGTGCGTCCTCGGGGAAGGGCACGAACATCGTGTCGGGTCGGAGCTCCCGCAATACGCCGGCGAGCTCCGTGCGCGCTGCGACAGTGTCCATCAGATAACGATTCGGCCCGGAAAGGGTTCTGCGCTGCGCTGCGCCAAGGATCTCCGCCGCACGCGCAGACTCGATCGCCCGGGTCTCGCGACTGCCATGCGGAGTAGGTTCGCCGTCGGTCAGGTCGACGATCGCCACGCTCAACCCCGAGCGAACCATCTTCACGATCGTGGCACCCATCCCGATCTCCACGTCATCGGGATGTGCTCCGATGCAAACGACATCGACCATCGTCAGTCCTCCTCCAGGGCCGCACGCCACACGCGCATATAGTACGCGAGGCGGACGTCCGGGTTGTCGAGCGCCTCTCCGAAAGAACGATCGTGATCGTGGTAGATGCGTTCGACCGCGACTTCTCGAATGTGAAGTCCGGCACGATATGCCTTGGCCCAAAGCTCCAGCGGCATCGCATATCCGGGCTCACGCAGCTCGATGCAGTCCAAGGCCCGGAGCCGATAAGCTTTGAAGCCGCAGAACGCATCGGTGAGGCTCCAGCCGGTAGTCCGGTTGATCTCCCTCGTCACCTTCAGATTGACGGCGCGCCGGTCGGGAGTCGGAGCGCCCACTGCGGCGCTCTCGGGCAAGTACCTGCTGCCAGAGACGATGTCGCCGCCCTCTGAGAGCGCCTCGAGGAACTCCGCGATGTGCTTCGGCTCATGCTGGCCATCGCAGTCCATCGTGACGAGACGATCGATGCCTCGTGCATGGCTCACCGCGAAACCCTCGGAAAGCGCCCTGCCGTATCCGAGGTTGGCGGGGTGCGCGATCACGGTGACGTCGTCACGTGCCGCGAGCAGCACCGACGTGCGATCTGTGGACCCGTCATCGACAACGATCACTTCGCCGTCAAAGCGGCTGCGCACCGCATCGAGTACGGCGCACACGGTCTCGGCTTCGTTGTACACGGGCAGAAGAACGGCATCCGCCATCGAGAAGCTCCCTGTCGCCACCACCTTCGAGCACGGCCTTGAGTCTACTCGACCTCGACGATGTCGAACGAGGTGCGCACGTTCACCTGTGGCCCAAGCATGCCCTTCACAGAGCAGTACTTCTCCTCGGACAGTTCGATCGAACGGCGCACTGCCTCCTCGGTCACGCCTACGCCCGTGACCACGTAGCGAACGTGGATGTCCGTGTATAGGTGGGGGAACTCCTCTTCACGCTGCACCGCTTCTACGACCATCTCGAATGAACGCACATCCTGGCGCTTCTTCTCGAGAATGGAGATTACGTCCATGCCGGTGCAACCAGCGAGCGCATAGAGAACGAGTTCGACTGGGCGCGCTCCCGTGCCCTCACCCTTGTAGTCGGAACTGGAGTCCATGACAATCCCGTGTCCGGCCTCGTCCCAGCCCACAAACTGGCGGTTTCCGCCCCAACGCACGTGGACAGTGTCCATGCGAAACAGACCTCCTTGCGGGAGTTACAGTCAGAACGAGTTGTACCCGAAAGCGACGCAAGTGCTCCTGCGGCCACCGGGGTCAGATCTTGCGCCCAACCATCTGCGCGAGTTCGCGGGGACTCATGGCCTTGCCGACAGCCTCCTCGAACGTCACCTTGCCAGCCTGCAGCAGGGTCTTGAGGTGCTGGTCAAGCGTCTGCATGCCCAAGGACGCGCCGCCTTGGATGATCGTCGCCATCTGATGCGTCTTGCCCTCGCGGATGAGATTCCCGATTGCAGGTATGCCTAGCATGACCTCCATTGCCATCACACGGCTGCGGCCGTCTGTCGAGCGCAACAGGACCTGTGAGAGAACGCCCTCGAGCGTACCGGACAGCTGCATGCGAACCTGCTGCTGCTGGTGCGGCGGGAAGACATCGATGATGCGGTCGATCGTTGCGGGGCCTCCGGTCGTGTGCAGTGTGGCGAGAACGAGGTGCCCGGTCTCGGCTGCAGTGATCGCGGCGCCGATCGTCTCCAGATCCCGCATCTCGCCGACAAGTATGACGTCAGGATCCTGGCGCAGCACGCGCTTGAGCGCAGATGCGAACGAATGGGTGTCCTCGCCCACCTCACGCTGGTTGACGTAGGCCTTCTTGTTCTTGTGCATGAACTCGATCGGATCCTCGAGCGTGATGATGTGCAGGGCCCTGGTTTCGTTGATGTGGTTGATCATGGCCGCAAGCGTGGTCGACTTGCCCGACCCCGTCGGTCCGGTCACAAGCACCAGACCGCGCGGACGCTCCGCGAGATACCGGGCAACCTTGGGGAGGCCGAGCTCCTCGAGTGTGGGGATCTTGATGGGAATCACCCGGAAGACCGCTCCCATCGAGTTGCGCTGCTGGAAGACATTCGCGCGAAAGCGCGAGACGCCAGGGATGCTGTAGGCGAAGTCCAATTCCAGCTCGGTCTCAAACCTGCGTCGCTGGTCCTCGGACAGAAGGTTGAGGATCATCTCCATCGTATCCCGCGGCATGAGCACCCGATGGTTCTCCACGGGTACGATTTCTCCGCGTAGACGGACGCCGGGGGGGCTCCCGACCGTGATATGCAGGTCAGAACCCCCACGCTCGATCATGAGTCGCAGCAGATCGTCGATATGAGGAGAGTCGTCCGTCCTGGGAGCTTCAGCGCCGACCCCCAAGCCGGAAGGGGGGGCGGGCGTTTCTGCGGGCGACGATACCGGTGATGGGGTGGCCGGACCGGGCGGTGAGGCCTGCGGCACACCGTACGCTCCCGCCGCAGGCATTTCTGCCTCGGGCGCACCCGCAGATGCAACCACCTGTTGCGGTACGCCGTAGCCCATCGACGCAGGAGACGCATCGGGGTCCGGACCTGAGCCGTTGTCGGACAGCCCGGCAAGTGACAGCACCTTGCCCACTAGAGCGGCCACGGAACCACCGGAAGCCATGTGGGCAGAAGCGCCTGCCTGGCGTGCACGCATCGCAGACGTCTCGCTTGGCTGCAGTGAGATGATGACCACGGCAACCTCACCGCCATCCGGGGATGCCTTGATCTGCTGCGTGAGCGAGTATCCGTCCATCCCTTCGAGCTCACCGTCGACCACGACGACATCTGGCTTTTCGACGCCCATCATGCCAAGCGCACGCGGCGCCGACAGGGCACTGATGACACCCATCTTCGCGCCGGATTCCGAAAGCATCGTCTTGATCTGTTCGACCAGGTCGGCATCCTCATGGACGATCAGCAGTTTCTTCTCGGCCACAGATTGACCCTCCCAAGCGAATCGGACTGACTCCCCGTACCGCCTGTGTCGCACGTCACAAGCACATCACAGACTCATCACAGATATCGGCACGGGCGGCGCGCCCCTCAACCCCGAACGGGAGCATCTACTGTCCGCACGTGCAACGGGTAGTATATGCCTCGTCACGTCACACAATCACCTGACGGTTCCGGGAGAATCGATGAGACTGCGTATCGAAGGACTCGCATACGGGGGTGAAGGGGTCGCCCACCTCGAGACGGGCCAGGCGGCCTTTGTTGCCGGCTCTTGCCCTGGAGATCTCGTCGATGTCGAGATCACGTCGAGCCACAAACGTCTCGTCAAGGCGAAAGTGACCGCCGTCATTGAAGCGTCGCCGCAACGCGTGGAAGCTCCGTGCCCCTACTTTGGCGAATGCGGGGGCTGTCAGTGGCAGCACGTGTCCTACGGCACGCAACTCTCTGCCAAGCGAAGCGCTGTGCGTGATGCGCTCACCCGAATCGGCAAGATCCCAGCCGAGGACCTGGTGGCCGAGTCGATCGCATCACCCGCACAATATGGCTATCGCAACAAGATCGAACTACTTGCCGAGGAGACTCCCTCCGGCACCGTGTTGGGATTCGCGAAACTCGGCACGGTAGAACTCGTTCCCATCGACGCGTGCATGCTGGTCGACGCTCGTGCGCAGCGCCTGCCCTCGTCACTGCGCGGCGCTCTCAGGTACGTTTCTGGCAGTCAGCAGCTTGGACTGAGCAGAGTCGGAATCCGCGTGGCTCGCAGCACGAAGGACCTCGAGGTGGCGCTGTGGACCTCCCCTGGACCGTTTCCGAGGCAGCTAGCAGCACGAACGCTGGCGCAAGGTACGGGCGCGACCAACATCGTGCGGGTCCTCACAAAGGGGCCGGCGGAACAGCGGCATGTCACGAAGGTCGAGGTCTTCTCAGGTCCGGGCGCGTGGTCCGAGCGGTTTCTCGGCCAGCGCATGCTTGTGTCTGCTCCGTCGTTCTTCCAGGTCAACACGGCCGTCGCCGAGAAGCTCGTGAAGCACGTTCTTGGCAAGATGCAGGTGGACGGGACGGATCGAGTGCTCGATCTGTTCTCCGGAGCGGGCACATTCACATTGCCGCTCGCCGAACAAGCCGGCGAGGTCGTGGCCGTCGAGTCCTCCCGGCACGCGCTGAACGATCTGCGGCGCAATCTCGAAAGCGCGCAGCTCGACGCCGTTGTCGAGCCCGGAGATGCCGCCTACGTCTTGCCTGGACTCGGCCGCTTCGACAGTGCCGTCGTCGATCCCCCTCGTACCGGACTCGGAGCACCGACCGTGCTGGCGCTTGTGAGCGCTCGTCCGCGAAGAATCGCATACGTCTCATGCGACCCGGCGACGCTAGCACGTGACGCGAAGACGCTGACCGAATCGGGCTACCGCCTTGTCGAGGCCACTCCGGTCGATCTCTTCCCGCAGACCTTCCACGTGGAGACGGTCGCGATCTTCGACCTATCGGAATAGGCTGCTGCGCTAGACGAGCTTGCCCACTTCCGGGAAGTCGGTGATGTAGACATCGTGGGTGGCGTCAGCGTGCTCCTCGGTCAGGTCCGCCCCGGCGGTGTGCATGTACTCATGCTCACCATCCCCCCACATCGCACTTTCGGTGACATCGTAGACAGTTCCCTTGTAGGCAACGTAGGCGGGATTGCCGTTCTTGCCATTGAGCTTCGCGAGATCGTCGCTGGTGAAGTCCTTCATGACACCTCCACGGGCGGACCGGCTGTGGGACATCACGTATGTCCCCGACCCGACGCGCAACCTAACCAGCTGCCGTCCAAACGCTGCACCCGAGCGGGCGCAATGCGCCGGCTGCTAGACACGCCGTCCCAGACGGGACAACACACGAACTGCCCTGAAGAACATCGAACCGACGGCGCCCCAAAGAGCGAGCCCAACCAGATTCAGCCCCCCGGTGCCCTCGCCGCCTCCCTTGAGGACATCAGCGTACGTCACCGGAATCGGTATCGGTGTTCCGTCCACCTCTACGGTAAGCGTCGCCGCGCCCGAACCGATCTCGATGTTTCTGAAGTCGCGCAGCGTCTGTGCCGCAAGCTGTGCTCCGCTGGCCGTGGTCACGGTGCGCGCGACGTGGACTGGTTCCGCGGCGCCCGCGACTGCAGGGCCCGCAAGTAGTACCGCACCCGCGAACGCGACGACCATCATCCATCTCGTTTTCAACACAACCGCCTTCTGCCGAAGCGTTCTCCCCTCCAACACAAGGGGTTCATCGGCAGAACGAGCGGACAAGCGTGTGACTCGAGTCACCGTGCACTCCACGTTCACCGATTAGCCTCGCATTCCTACCGTCTGTCCCTAAAGACGTCACAGATTCCCCACGCAAAGAAGCCGACCCGCAGGGGCCGGCTTCGGCACGTACGACGGAAGCGCTACCCTATTCTCCCTCGAGACGCTCCCTCAAGCGAATCATGTCGACGACGATCTTGCGGCCTTTGGTGGCGAGAACGCCCTCCTTGGCAAGGTTAGAGATGATGCGGCTCGCGGTCTCGCGGGATGTACCCGCAAGCGTCGCGATGTCGTAGTGCGTCAGCCCCTGTATCACCGGGACGCCACGCGTCTCGTAGCTCGCGGTCGCCACGTTCAGAACGACACGCATCACGCGGTGTGCTGCGTCGTGGAACGCCATGTCCTCGAGGCGCGCGATCGTGTGGCGAAGACGCCGAGACAGCGTCGCGATGAGCGACAGCGCCAGGCGCGGGTTCAGCTGGATGGCGGCGGAAAGGTCCTTGGCATCGAGACTGAACAGTTCGATGTCGGTCACAGCGATGACGTCGGCGGAGCGGGGCTCTGCGTCGACGAGGCTCATCTCGCCGAAGTGCGCGGGCGCTTCCAGGTAGTTCAGGGCGAGTTCCTTCCCGTCCGGCGACGCAAGCGAGACCTTCACCCGGCCCGAGACGAGCAGGTACATCGAGGAGCCGATGTCGTTCTGATTGACGATGAAGGCACCCTTGCCGTACCTGCGAAACTGCACCATGTCCGCGAACGTCTCGAGGTCGTCGTGCGAGAGATCGGCGAACATGGGAATCGCGCGCAGCTTGGAGATGGACTGGTCTTTTGATGTGATTGTCTTCATACCACTTAGTTTCGGCTCGCAGCGGTTGTGACTTGAGACACATCAGGGACTCTTTCGTCACCAAACACCGCTTGTCGGCGACGTGACTGCCCATTCTGGACGAACGAGAGACCTACCGTTTCTCGGTGCGTATGAAGTCGACAAACAAAGGCGTCAGATGCGGTATGAGCTGCGGCAGATACGTGGGCATGAGAGAATCCATCGTCTTGGGCAGCAGATCAGGCATCAGTTCGCCCATGTCCTCGGGCATCTCGCCGATGTACTCCTCGACCTCGCGAACCATTTCCGGCATGACCTTGCCGAGGATACCCGGAGCCATCGCCGGGAACATCAGCGGCATCATCTTCTCCATCATGGCTAGGCCGCCGGGGACATGCTTCATCCCGCGCATCATCGGCGCCATCCCGACCGGCATCGCGTCCATCATCTGCGGGAAGATCCGCGTCATGAACGTCGCCATGTTCTTTGGCTCGAGCAGGATGATGAACTTCTCGAAGTAGCCCCACATGTAGTTGGCATAGTCAGTCGTCTCGGGAATGTCATAGCCAGCCGCCTCGGCAACCACCCGGGCAAGGTCATCGATCTGCAGAGGCAGGTCGTTCTTCACCACGCTATCGCGCAACTGCACCTGGCAGCACAGGCACAGGGCAACGACCTTGTCCGCACCGGCATCGACGGCCTCCTGGAGCCGTTCCTTGCCAAGGATCGGCGCCACGGACATCTCACCGACGAGCGTGAGCACCGAACCGCAACACAGGCCCTCCTCGCGATTGTGCTCCATCTCAACGTAGTCAACGCCCGGGATCGCCTTGAGCATATCGCGCGGCGGCTCGTAGTTGCCCTGGGCGCGACCCATATGACACGAGTCATGGAAGGTTATGCGGCCCTCGATCGGATTCTTGAGCTCGATCTTGCCCTCTGCCATAGCTTCGGCGACGAGTTCCGAGTAGTGCTTCACCTCGAAGTCGTATTCCTCACCGCGCTCGGCCGCCAGATTGGCGTAGAGCTCCTTCCACACGAGGCCGCACGCGGGACACGAGGTAACGATCGTCTTGGCGCCGCGCTTCTTGGCCTCGGCGACATTGTGCTCGAATATCTCCTCGAAAACGTCCCACTTGCCCGCTACCTTCATCGGGATGCCACAGCAGGCTTCGTCTGTGCCCATGTAGCCGATGTCGTAGCCGGAGTCCTGCAACAGGCGAACGGAAGCCTCGGCGATGTCCTTCTCGACGAAACTCGCGGTACAGCCGCCGAAGTAGAGGATGTCGGCCTTCTTGTCCCAGCCACCGTGCTCATCGGTCAGTGAGTCCTTGATGTCCTCTGGCACCCAGTCAGCACGGTGTTCGGCCTTGGCCGCCCAGATGTCCCGCTCTCCGCGAAGTGAAGCCGCCATCATCTCGAACGGCGGGAAGGTTCCGCGCTTCTCCTCGTGAACCAGCTTGCCGCGCATCTCCATCCAGTTGTGCTCGACGGGAAGCTGCAGCTGACAGCGTGTGTTGCACACCTCACAGGTCGTGCAGACGAGGAAGGTATCGATCGCCTTGCGGTTCCATTTCTCACGACCTGCCATGACTTCGCGCAGGTATGCGTACTTCCCGCGTGGGGAGTGGCTCTCCCATCCTCGGCCGGTGTACTGCTCACATGTCGGAACGCAGTAACCGCACCGTGCACAGGCGTACGCCATGAACGCGACATCGCCCGGGATACCGCGGACGTCCCGGGAGAGATCACCGTGGTCCTTCGGGGGCCTTGCAGCATTGGCGATCGGTCGCACGAGCGACTCGAAGGCGGCTGCACTGCCCATGAGCAGGTCGATGACGCCAGAACCCAACACCTTCCCGGGGTTCATGACAGCCTTGGGATCCACCTTCGCCTTGTAGGCGGCAAGAGCTCGAACCTTGTCCGCACCAAGAACGGAATCGGCCTCACGTCGGAAGTACAGGCCTGTCGAGTAGGCCGCGCCGCCATGCTTCTTCGCGATCTTGATGACCGACAGCGACAGGGCGAAGGCGACGTTGAACGCGAACGATCGCTCATCATGCGGAATGAAGCCAAGGAGAACGACCTTGTCTCCCTTTGAGTGCATCCCCTCGAGAATGAACGGCTGGGTGATCTTAGCGTCTATCTCGGCGAGCACGTCCGGCATCTCTGTCAGCGGTACCACTACCTCGGTCGGCACGAGCGAGGGACCGGTCCTCTTGAGCCGCATCGGTGAGAAGCGCTGCTCCCACTCGTGCTCAGCGGCCTGGGCATCGAGCTCTTCGCCGTTCCTCGCGGCGACGATGGCGGTGAGCGCCATGTCCACGGCACCGTGGCGAGACACCGGATACGCGATCACCGCGAGGTACTTCTCGGGGAGACTCGGCTCGTAGTGTTCATGCGACAACTCATACGGATGTCCGTGCCTGTGCGGGAGCTCCTTCTTCAGCCGGATGGATTCCGGATTGAGAAAGGTGATCGACCAGATCGGCAGATGCTGCTCTGAAATCGCCCGGAGCGTCGCGCCGAGAGAATAGGCATCCGGAAAGGCGATGACGCGATGTACCTCGTCCTCATGCTGTCGGATACGCACTGTGAGCTCGGTGATGATACCGGTGATGCCCTCGGCATCAGCGACGAGATCGTTCAGCTCGTCACCCTCGAATACCCTGACCTCACCGGAGGGCAGGACAACGCGTGCCGAAACGACGTTCTCCTTGAACGTGCCGTACTCGTAAGATCCAAAGCCCGCTCCACCCTGAGCGAGCCAACCCGCAGCCCCTGAACTCGGGGCCGAGGAGGGATACAACCTCAGGCCCAGGCCATCTTTGTTGAGCTCGCGCTCGATCTGCTCCCATATCGCCGAAGCCTGAACCGTTACGGTCAACTCCTTGTGGTCGACCGCAAGTACGCGGTGCATGCCCGACATGTCGACGACAACCGCACCCGTCGGCGGCAGAACGCCTCCGTAGCCCGATGTCGCCCAACCTCGTGGGACGAGCTTGATGCCCTCGCGACTGGCAAGCTTCACCAGGTCGACGATCTGGGCCTCGTCTCGGGGCCTGACCACCGCACCGGCAACGCCCGCAGGGACAAAGGGCTTGACGAGGGACGGCATCGCCCCGATGTCGAACGAGTACATCTTCCGTTCGACAAGGTCCGTACGCACCCGGTCTCCGAAGATCTCACGGAGCTGATGCTCGATGCGTTCGCTGACCGCTGCCATCTGTTCCTCTTCCTTCCATGCGTCAAAGGAGCTTGTGAAGCGCTTCTCTTGGGCTACCACAGCAATTCATATGCCCAGGGGGGTATTCATGTTTCATAACGCAGCATACCCCCGTGGGTATGTGTGGTCAAGGATGTGTAGTGAGTCGAACATGCTACGATTGCGTGGCCCAAGGAGTTGCTACCCCGAAAGGAGCCCCATGCGCGGCGTGCTCTTCGATCTTGACGGTACCCTGCTCGATATCGACCTTGAGGGTTTCCTTGGCAGGTACTTCAGAGCGCTGTCCAGCGTGGTGGCTCCCCTCGTCGATTCACCCGAGGATGAGCAGCGTGCCATGCGTGCGGTAATGGAGTCCACGAACGCCATGATGCGCCCGCATCCCGGCGTTACGAACCACGACATCTTCCACGACGAGTACCGTCGCCTGACCGGTCTTGATCTGCGGGAGCACTGGCAGCTCTTCGAGGATTTCTACGAAAACGAGTTCCCGCTCCTTGGCGACGGATATGGGCCGCGCGACGGCGCCCGGACGGTGCTCGAGGCAGCCAAAGGCTGTCACCTCGGCATAGCCATCGCCACCAACCCTATCTTCCCGCTCAGGGCCGTCGAGCACCGGCTGGCCTGGGCCGGCCTGGAGGGCTCCTTGGCCGATGTCGTGACCTCGTACGAGTCGATGCACGCGTGCAAGCCGCATCCCGACTACTTCCGGGAAACCGCAGCTCAGCTCGGTCTTGACCCTCGCGACTGCCTCATGGTCGGAGACGACTCCGTGCTCGACATGTCGGCCGCGGACGTGGGCATGTCGACGTTCTACGTGGGAGATGCCGAGGACGTCCAGGCTGACTACCATGGGACGCTGCTCGAGGCCGCCGATCTCATCATGAGGGTGTGCGCAGAGGGTGGGGACGTCAGTCTCTAGTGGGCGCGCCGCCGAATGAGCGCTACCCATGCGCCGTCCATGCGCTGATCGTAGAAGTACTCGAATCTACCCTTCGTCTCCTTGCGAAGATCGAGTTGGTAGCCGAGCCCGGCTGGCTCGTGGTCACATATGACGACGAGGCTGTCGTCCGCGTCCAGCTCGAGCATCCGGTCCACGAGGGTGAACACGATCGGTCGGCGCAGTCCGGGAGTGAACCCGCGCACATCCACCACCAGACCGTTGGAAGCGCCAGAAACCATGAGACCCCAGTCACCTCGTTGCTGTACCACCCGGCAGCGGCACCTGTATGAATGATTCTTCGCCCAACGCCCGGTTCCTCTATCATCCGCGCCTATCCTATTTGCGGAGTTGATTGTGAAGCCCTTCCCAATCCGAGGTCAGAGATAGCAGGGCGCACGGTGCCGTTGTAGAATCTTGCGTTGGGACAAACTTGTCTGCTTCACCCATCGCTATCGTGCAGCGAGTGGGAATATACCGTCTGACATGCGACATTGTCGTTGGGGGTCGTGGGAGACTTGATTCACCAGCTCACAGACGCGTGCGCGGGTCCTGTGCGGCCCCAAACCATTCACCCGTGCGCCGCGCTCGCCAGACGTCGGGTCATCACTGGAGCCCGACTCCGCGCTCTCCGATGGCGGACCCCCGGTTCGCCGGCGACTCCGGCAACTCCCCTCCGGTTTCGGACCGCTCATCTCGGCGTGTGCCGACGATTGAGCGGGTTCCGATACATGTACGCAACCATCCCTGGGTCTCACGGAAAGGAGGCTGCCGGCTAGGAATCTTCAACGACTTCTGGACGCAGCCTGGATTCGTCTCGCGCTGGAAGTCGGAACTCCGTCCGAACGTTCCAACAAAGGAGGTGTATAGCATGACGAATGAGGACCACGGCGCCGTCTACGACCTTCTCGCTGCGAGAGGCGTGTCGCGCCGCGATTTCCTCAAGTTCTGTGGTTCTGTGGCCGCACTTCTGGGTCTGTCCGAAGCGATGGTCCCGCAGGTGATAGCCGCAGTTGAGAAGGGTGCGACGCTGCAGCCGGCACTCTGGTACAACGGTGGATCTTGCACCGGCTGCACGGAGTCCATGGCGCAGGTCGACTCCCCCGACGTTGCCACCATCGTTCTCGACCTACTGTCACTGAACTACTTCGAGACCGTCATGATGGCCCAGGGCGCCGATGCCGAGAAGGCAGCCGAGGAGACCATCCACGCTGGCGGCTATGTACTTATCTACGAGGGCTCGGTCATGAAGGGCGAAGACGGCAACACGCTGCGCATCGCCGACCGTACCGGGCTCGAGATCCTCGAGGAGGCCGGCAAGGACGCAGCTGCTTGCATCGCGGTCGGTTCCTGTGCGGTCGACGGCGGCTGGGTTGCAGCTCGGCCGAACCCCGCGGAGGCGACCGGGGTGAAGATGTTCTTCGACGAGAAGGGCATAACAACACCGGTAATCAACCTCCCCACCTGCCCGGTCAACCCCGAGTGGATCGTCGCCATGGTGGTCGACGTGCTGCTCCTCGGCGGGCTAGAGGACGGCAAGATCCTCAAGAAGCTCGATGACTTCGGTCGTCCCAAGGGCATCTTTGGCCAGTCCATTCACGACAACTGCCCACGCAGAGGCCACTTCGAGAACGGCGAGTTCGTCTACGAGTTCGGTTCCACGGAAGAGTCGATGGGGTACTGCCTGTACGCGATGGGCTGCAAGGGTCCGCAAACGTTCACGAACTGTCCGATCGTCCGGTGGAATCGACGCGCCAGCTGGTGCGTCGAAGCGGGCTCGCCCTGCATCGGATGCGGAAACGCCGGCCCGAAGGAAGGCATGAACTGGGTCGACCTGGACACGCCGTTCCTGAATCGGCATCGTGACCTGCCTATTGGTGGCGCCACGTTCCAGCCGACGACCATCGGCGCCGGAGTCGGCGCGGTCGCGGCAGCAGCGCTCGTCGTCCACGGTATCGGCATGAAGGCCGCCGGTCGCATGGACGGCGGAGCCGACTACGAGGAAATGAAAGCTCACGATCGCAAGAAGGGAGGCGGTAAATAGTGGCACGTGCAGTTGTCGATCCGTTGACCCGAATCGAGGGTCACATGCGTGTTGAGGTCGAAATCGACGGCGGCGTCGTCAAGGACGCATGGATCTCCGGTAGCCTCTACCGAGGCATGGAGGCCGTGCTCAAGGACCGCCGACCCCAGGACGCATTCTACATTTCGCAGCGTATCTGCGGCGTGTGCCCGATCTCCCACGGCCACGCATCCACGATGTCTGCCGAGGACGTATACGGTCTAACCATTCCGAATGGCGCCCGCATCGTCAGAAACATCATCGAGGGCGCACAGTACCTGCATAGCCACGTGCTGTGGTTCTACACACTTGCCGCCCTCGACTACGTCGACCCCGTCAAGGCATTGTCCGCCAACATCGCCGACACGTACGCTCTCGCCGAAGCTGCGGGAACGCGCGTCGCTGATTTCGGTGCAGTCGCCAAGCGGCTCGCGGCGTTCGTCGAAGGCGGTCAGCTCTCGATCTTCAGCAACGGCTGGTTCGGCCACCCTGCGTACCCGGAGGCCATGCCTCCCGAGCTACACCTGATAGCGGTCGCACACTACCTGGAGGCTCTGGAAGTCCAGGCCGAAGCGGCTGCGATCATCGGAATCATGGGGGGCAAGTTCCCGCACTTCATGACATCGATCAATGGCGGCACCGCATTTGTGCCGACCGAGGAGAAGCTTGACGACATCCTCTTCCGCCTCACAAAGGTGGTCGACTTCGTCAATACGGCCCTCATCCCCGACACGCTCGCCATAGCGCCGTTCTACATCGACGCGGCAGCCTACGGGGGAGGCCACGGGAACTTCCTGGCCTGGGGCGTCTTCAATGACGAGAGCTTCGAACTCACGAAGCGCTACCTTCCTGGCGGAGTCATCACCGGCGGCCAGCTGTCGGTCACGGACCCTGACAAGACGAAGGTCACTGAGGACGTCGAGCATTCCTGGTACGAGTCCCCCTCCGGTCTGACTCCGGACAAGGGCGAGACGAAGGCGAAGTTCTCCAAGTACGACACGTCCGACAAGTACTCGTGGGGCAAGGCTGCCAAGTACGACGGCCTGCCCATGGAGGTAGGTCCTCTTTCCCGCATGCTCGTCGCGTATCTTCGCGGCGTGCCGCAGGTCAAGACGCTCATCGACTCGACGCTTGAGACGCTAGGCGTCGCCGGCAAGCCCGAGGTGCTGCTCTCGCTCCTCGGCCGTGTCGCAGCCCGCAACCTCGAGTGCGCCTACGTGGCAGAACTCACGGTGGGCTGGGTCGGCGAGCTCATCGAGGCCATCAAGGGTGGGGACCTCAAGCTCTTCCAGGAGCATGAGGTCGTCGACGGCGACGGCGCCGGACTGTGGGAAGCGCCGCGAGGCGCGGTTGGTCACTGGATGTCTGTCAAGGGCGGCAAGATCGCCAGCTATCAGGTCGTCGCTCCGACCACCTGGGACATGACTCCTCGCAACGCCGATGGCGTGCGTGGCCCCATGGAGGAAGCGCTCGTAGGAGCACCGGTCATCGATCCCGAGCGGCCCATGGAGGTCGTCCGGATCGCTCGCAGCTTCGATCCTTGAATCGGCTGCGCGGTTCACGTGATTGAACCGAAAACCGGCAAGACCGCTATGATCCACACCAAGCCGATGGGGGTGAGGTAGATGGCGCATCCCGCACACTACCGTGAAGCACACCCGACTGTCTTTGTTATCACGCACTGGCTCAACCTCATCGCCATAGTGTCGCTCGCCTTCTCGGGCTTCTACATCCACTACCCGTTCTTCCCAGGGTTCATGGGCGTAGCCCGCGGCATGCACTTCTTCTTCATGTACGTGCTCGTCATCAACCTGACGTTCCGCATCCTCGCAGCCTTCTTCGAGAAGGATGCAGTCATGCTGGGAACGCGCGAGGTTGACACGGACATCAAGAACTGGCTGCCGCAAGAGGCGAACCGCCACCAGCTCGGTGCATGGCTCAAGTACTACCTGTTCATGAAGAAGGACCACCCGCTCGGAGCCAAGTACGGCGTTCTCCAGAAGATCGCGTACCTGGCCACTGTGCCGCTGACCTTCTTCATGTTCTACACCGGCCTGTGCATCTATGCACCGACGATGGACTCACAGGTATTCTCGTCGGCATGGATCGGCGGCCCGATGAACATGCGCATCCTGCACTACTTCCTGATGTGGGTGTTCCTTATCTTCACCGCGATCCACGCCTATCTGGCCAACGTCGAGGGCTTTGCGCCTTCCTCGCTCATCTTCGCGCGCAAGGAAAGCGAGGGCCTGCACTTCGACCCGAAGACCGGCAAGGTCACAGGCGGTTCCTCGCACTAGGGGTGCCTCTGGTCAACCATGTTTGGGCGTGCAGGGCCCCGGGAAACCGGGGCCCTGCCACTATCGGCATGGCTATGCTTGGCAGGAGTTGAGCCGAAGACGTTGAATGGACATACGGGGTCACCTGGGCCTGTGGCGTCGGAAACGGCGCGAACCGCGTTGGGGGTGCGACCGCAAGGTCGCGCGCAGGGATCACGGTTCACGGTGCAGCGCATTCTGGGGCCTCGCGGATAGCCGGCAGCTAGCCAGATACGGCGCAACGAAAGGGACGACATGCTCTCCGAGCGCGCGATTACCGCTGCCCTGCGTGTCCTGAACAAGAACTACCTTGCACAGACTCCGACGGACCTCGATTCGCTCCCCGCACCCGTGCCCGGCAGGGGCTATGTCCTCTATGCGCACGTACCGTTCTGCGAGCGACTATGCCTGTACTGCTCCTTCAACCGGTTCTTGTTTCAGGAAGACCGGGCGCGAGGGTACTTCAAGCATCTGCGCGACGAGATGCGCATGACCGCCCACATGGGCTACGACTTCCCGTCGCTCTACATCGGTGGCGGCACCCCGACAATCCTTCTCGATGAGCTATGCGAAACAATCGATCTGGCCACAAGCCTGTTCTCCATTCGCGAAGTCTCATGCGAGACCAGTCCCAACCACCTGGGTCCAGAATTGGTCGAACGCCTGTCTGAGCGGGTACAGCGCCTGTCAGTCGGCGTCCAGAGCTTCGACGACGGCCTGCTACGCACCATGGACCGCTATGAGAAGTACGGAAGCGGTGAGGATCTCTTCGAGCTGATCGCATCAGTCGCGGGCAAGTTCCAGTCGCTCAACGTGGACATGATCTTCAACTTCCCGAGCCAGACCGAGCAGATGTTGGCGCGCGACATCATGATGCTCAAGGCCACGGGAGCGAACCAGACGACGTTCTACCCGCTCATGGCGTCACCGAAGACCCGACTTGAGCTGCAACGTGCGGTGGGGTCCATCGATTTCAAGCGCGAAGCCTACTACCACCAGCTCATCGCGCACACGCTCTCCGACCAGTTCGTCCCGACGTCGGCGTGGACGTACTCGCGCGATGTCGGCTCAATGATCGACGAGTACATCGTGGACTATGAAGAGTACGTCGGGCTCGGCTCCGGTGCGCTCTCCTTCCTTGACGGCCGCATCTACGGGAACACCTTCTCGCTGCGTCAGTACGGCGAGGCGATCTCCTCGGGACGCATGTCCGTTGCGAACCAGGGTAAGCCCTACGGCCGAATGGCCCGGATGCGCTATCGCTTCGTCACCGACCTCTTCGGGCTCAGGCTCGACAAGGTACGGTTCGAGCACGATTTCGGCGTTCCGGTCGAGCGCGGACTCTGGGCGGAGCTCGGATTTATGCACGCCGCCGGAGGCATCGCCCGTCACGACGATGTCGAGATCACGCTCACCGAGAAGGGCCGCTACCTGCTGATGGTCATGATGCGCGAGACACTCGCGAGTTCGAACGACCATCGCGACCAGGCACGCGAGTCATTGCCACTCGACGAGCGCATGCTCCTGCTCGAGGGCGAATCATGCGTGGCCCCGGCCACACGGCTCGCGGCAGGGTAGTATCGGCACCACAGGCTGGACCTAAGCGGCCCTGTGTCGCGTCTGTATTCGCTACACTCATGCAATCCCTGTGCTCCAAGGAGGGCTCCTGCACATGACAGACAGCGCCGAACGCATCCTCGTGATGGGCATCGGAAACCCGCTCATGGGCGATGAGGGTGTCGCGATTCGCGTCGTCGAACTGCTCATGTCCGGATATGAGTTTCCCGACAACGTCGAGGTCGTTGACGCCGGAACCATGGGCTACACGATCCTGAACCTTCTGCGCGACCGCGATTTCGTCCTTGTGGTCGACGCCATTGATGGCACCGGCTACGAGCCCGGCACCGTCGTTACGCTCTCGCCCGAGGACCTCGCTCCCAACCAGCTCATGCACTCGCTGCATGACACACGGTTTGTCAACGTTCTCGAGGCCGCGGAACTCACCGGAATCCAGGTGCGGGCGCTTTGCATCGGAATCCAGATAGAGAAGATCGAACCCTGGGTCACCGAGCTCAACGATTCGCTGGAAGACGCACTACCTACCGCCGTCGATGCGGTGTTGACCGTCCTTGGCGAACACGGGGTGACGGGTCTGCCAAGGACTGACGGCACTGCGGACAGCCGCATCCTCGAGTCGATTCGCACGCGCGGTCCCGCACGGGCCGACTAGACTTCGCCGAGGAGCCCCTCGACGGCTGCAACGATACCTGCTGCATCGAGCCCCGCCAGCGCGAACAGATCGCCGGCCGCCCCACTGGTCATGTACGAGTCGATGCCGATGCGCTTGAGCCGCACCGGCGCTCCCTCGCTTGCGATCCGATCCGCGACGGACGCGCCCAGGCCGCTGCGGACGGAATGGTCCTCGACGGTGACAACCAGCCGCGACGACGTCGCCCGAACCATAGCGGTGTGGTCGAGATCTAGCGGCGAGGATACGATCCCCACCGCCACCGAGCGGCCTGATGCCGTCAGCTGGTCGGCGGCGGCCACCGTCGCGCCGGCCGGTGTCCCCATCGTCAGCAATACGACGTCGGAACCCTCGCGAACCCAGTCGATGCGCCCGTATTGGAACTCGTACTCGTCGCCAAACGCCGGGTTTCCGGCGCTATCCAGGATGCACGGTAGCTTGCTGCGGCCCATGGCCACGCACACGTTGCCCTCGAGAGCGGCGGCCGCTCGAACCGCGCGATCCGTCTGATTGGGATCGGCAGGCACAATGACCTTCCAGCCGAAGAAGTCCCGGAACGCGCCGACGTAGTCCAGGCACTGATGTGTCTTGCCGTCCTCCCCCACGTCAATCCCGCAGTGAGTCAGCACGAGCTTCAGCCCGGCCCCGTTGATGTCGTTCAGCCGCTGTTGGTTGTAGGCCTCATCGCAACCGAAGACACCGAAGTCCGCCCAGAAAGCAAGGACGCCGCAGGTCGAGAGCGCGCCGCCGATGGTCGCGGCGTTGTGCTCCCCCACCCCGCACTGCACGAACCCTTCCGGGTGACGCCTCGCGAACCCATCCGTCTTGACCGAGACGGCCAGATCGCAGTCGAGTACGGCAACGGGGACTCCCGGGTTGGCGTCGGCAAGATCGACGAGCGCGGTGCCCCAGGCGGACCGGTTGTCGGTAGGAGCATCGGCGCCGTAGGTCCTCGGCGTTCCGAGGACAACCGCGACTGGCGGCGTACGGTAGTCGAGTTCTGTGACCGCCCCGTGCTCGCGCCGCCTCGCTCGGGCCGCATCAAGCGCAGGAGGGAGTCCAAGTTCGACCATTGCGGCCTCATACTCCGCGGGCGCAAGTCCGCGTCCGTGGAACTCCGGGTCGCCCTCCATGAAGGACACGCCCTTGCCGATGACCGTGTGCGCGATTATGGCTACCGGGGCGCTCGTGTCCGATACTGCATCGCGCAGCGCTCCGTGAACCGCTTCGACGTCGTGTCCGTCGATCTCGAGCACCCGCCATCCATCGGCAGCGAAGTCCGCCGCAACCGGGACATGCAACACATCGTCAGTGCGACCCGATATCTGGATGCCGTTCAGATCCACCAGCACGGTGATGTCGCTCAGACCGCGCGCCACAGCGAGCCTGCGCGCCTCCGCGACCTGGCCTTTCTGTTGTTCTCCGTCGCTCATTGCGACGAACGTGTGCCACGCAAGCCCGGTCATCCTGGCGCCCAGAGCCATCCCGACACCGGCTGAAAGACCCTGCCCGAGATTGCCCGTACTCCACTCCACCCCGGGGACGGAACGCTCTACATGCCCCTCGAAGAGACTCCCCTGCTGACGAAAGTGCGCTTCCACCTCCTCGGCAGGGAAGAATCCGGCGGCGGCCAGTGCGGCGTAGACACCGGGAGACGTGTGCCCGTGGCTCACTACGATCCGGTCGCGTCCGGGCCAACGCGGCTCATCCGGACGCAGCCGTGCGCACGAGAACAGCACGGTATACAGTTCCAAGGAGGACATCGAGCCTCCCGGATGACCTGATGCGGCTACACTCGTCGCCGTAAGCACCGTGCCCCGCGATGCGCGCGCGCGATGGCGAAGATACTTGGCCATTTCGGGCGTGAGTCTCTGTGAGAACCCCGAGTGAAACATCGAACACCCCCGAGATCGGGACGCGGGTGCATGGAGAATCCGCCCGCACACGAACGGTTTCGCTAGACTGGTTCGAGCATAGCGCACGTGTCACCTAGAAGGGACGTTCAATGCAAGACGAGCTGCGCGCAGCGCGGGAAGCGGCGCGATCAGGCGCAGAAGCGATCATCGCGCGACGCGGGAACGTGGGACTCGTCCGATTGAAGAGCACCCTGACCGACGTCGTCACCGACGCTGACATCGCCGCCGGTGTAGCTGTCGCGCTATCGCTTCTGGCTCACGACCCCGGCGCGCGATTCGTGATCGAAGAGAGCGAGGTCTACGAACTCGCAGGCGTTGTCGAGGGCTCCTTGTCCGAGGGCGACACGTGGGTCGTCGACCCTCTCGACGGAACCACTTCGTTCGTGCACGGCTACCCGACGTACTCGGTATCGGTCGCCTTGCTCAGGGAAGGTCGCCCGGTCGTGGGCGCGACGTACAACGTGCCGACGGGGGAACTGGTGTCTGGCGCCGTCGGACATGGAGCCTGGCGCGATGAAGAGCGTGTCAAGTGCACCGGCGTCTCTGGTCTCGCCGAAGCACTGCTGATCACCGGATTCCCCTACGATCGCGGAGCGCTGCTCGACCGCCAACTTGACTGTCTTGGCAGCTTCCTCCGCTCGCCCGTCCACGGCATCCGACGTGACGGCTCCGCCGCGGTCGACTGCTGCCATGTCGCCTGCGGTCGAGCCGACGGCTTCTGGGAGTTCGGGCTCAAGCCATGGGACATGGCTGCCGGCGTGGTCATCCTTGGCGAAGCGGGGGCGCGCGTCACGGGGATAGGCGGCGAGGAATGGACGCCCGCATCGACAGGCATCATCGCAGCCAACCTCGCGCTGCATGAGCTCATGTGCGCAGTGATCCTGCCCGAGGACCGCAGCTAGTCCGGCACGTCGCGAGCCGTCTAGTAGTAGCGCTTCTCCTCGACGTCATCCTCGGCCAGGTGGATATCCCAATCGCCAAGGAGCTTGCTCACGGCCCTTTCGCCGCTTTCGATGCAGTTCGGGAGACCGACGCCGCGATAGGAACCGCCGGCTAGCGCCAACCCGGCTATCTCGCCGCTTCGATGCTCTATCGTGGCGATCCGGTCGAGGTGCCCCATCGTGTACTGCGGCATGCCGAGGTTCCAGCGGAAGACTCTGGAGAACAGAGGCTCTCCCTTGATGCCAAGGATACTGCGGAGCTCCGACAGCACGATCTCCACAAGCTGCTCGTCCGAGTTCTCCATGACCGCCTGGTTGTGCGGCCCGCCCACGAAACCACGGAACATCACGCGGCCGGCAGGCGCGCGTCCGGGCCACTTGGTCGAGGAGAAGGTAGCCGCCATGAGCGAGCGCTTCTCGGCGAGCGGGCACAGAACACCGAACGCGTTCATGTCGATGCCCACGCCTGCCTCGTCAAACGCGATGGAGACGGTGGCCGAGGAGCTGCAGGGAATCTCCGCCAGAGCGTCAGCGATCTCCGTGTCGATAGACCGGACGAGCGGCTCCGCCGCCCAGCTCTCGGTCGCGATGATCACACCATCGGCTTCGATCGACGTGTCGTCGGACAGGTGCAACACGTAGCCTGCATCGCTGCGCTTGATGTCGCGCACCGAAACGCCTGTGCGGATGTGATCGCGTCCTGCAGCATCAGCCATCGTGTCGGTGAGTTCCTGCATGCCGCCCTCAAACGACGTGAAGAATGTCCTTGGCTTGGCTCCGGGCTTGGTCGGGTACTTCTTGCGCATCTCGTCGACCTTCTTGCGCATATCGAGGAAGCCCCTAAGCAGGCTGCCATGCTTCTGCTCCATCTCGAGCAGGTTCGGGAAGGTCGCAGCCAATGACATCTTGGCCGGGTCCGACGCGTGAACGCCCCCCACGAGTGGCTCGGCGAGTCGGTCGAGGCACTCGCGTCCCATGCGCCTCACCACGAAGCTCTCCAGCGTCTCATCGTTCAGCTCGCCTTCCACCACCCGCTTCTTGGGAACGAGGAGATCCATTCCCATGCGAATCTTGCCCGGCCATGAAAATAGGCCTGTGGTGGCAAACGGCATGAACTTGGTCGGCGCGAACATCATCACGCCGTCCGGCATCTCGTGAAGCTTGCCGCGGGACAGGATAAGCGTCTTCTTGCGGGAATCGTCCGTCGGAAGCTTGTCATCTTCGATTGATGTCAGCTTGGCGATCCGGTGAACCGCCGGCTTGCTCGTCAGGAAGCAGTCCGGGCCGCCGTCCACCACGAACTGCGCATCGGGGTTCCCGGGGTCCGTGACCATCTCGGTCGCGATCTTGCCGCCGAGACGCTCGTCCTTCTCAAGGAGCGTGAACGACACATCATTGCCCGCCTCGGCCGCACGCCGAACCTTGTACGCAGCTCCGAGACCGGCCACGCCTCCGCCGATGATGACGATTCGCTTCATGTTCCCGTATGTCCTCTCTCGTCCGACTGTCCGGCGCTAGTCGCGCGTCTGAAGCGCTTGGACCGCAAGTCCCGCAAGAGCCGCGATGAGCAGCTCGTCGTCGTTGGGCACGCAAGCGCGCACGAACCGCAGGCCGAGATCGGCAGCGCGGTTCGATGCGACGATGTCCAGGTCGTACATCGTCTCCATGTGGTCGGTCGCAAAGCCGATCGGGCAGATGACGACAGTGTCATAGCCTGCGGCGGCAGCTGCATCCATCACCACATCGATGTCCGGCTCCAGCCAGTCGCCGGGCCGGGCACCTTTCGATTGATAGGCAAGCACCCATGGCGCGCGGCCAGACAGCGAGCCGAACGTGGCCACTCCTAACTCCGCGCTATCGATCTCCTCGGCCCCTCCGAGCTCGGCGGCCTGCGCAACCGCTGCTGCGACCTCGTGCAAACCGGCAACGTAGGGGTCGTCCTCTACGAGGTCCGCGACCGGCAAGCTGTGCGCCGTCATCACCAACAGGGGCTTCTCCCCGGGGGCAGCTTCGAGAGCGTGACGACACGCATGGCCAAGGAACTCCCGGTACCCGGGTGCTGTGTGCAGCGCCGGAGACTCGCGGACATCATTTATCTCCAGGCCCGAAAGCGCCTCGCGAGCTGCGGCGCGATACGCGCCGCACGAGACTTTCGACTCGAATGGAGACAGGGACACCATCACGATGCGGTTTGCGCCTATCTCGATAAGCTCGTGAACCGCGTCCGATATCAGTGGATCCCAATACCGCATGCCAAGGCGCACGGGGACGGGGTGCCCTTGAGACGCGAGCTCGCGCTCGAGCAAACCCGATATCCGCAGCGCGATCTCGGTCAGAGGCGACTTGCCCCCGATCGCTTCGTACTTCGCCCTGGCGCGCTCAACGAGCTCGGGACTCGGCTCCCGACCCATGAGGCGGGCCATGAACGGTCCCACCGCCTCCAGGGAATCCGGGCCGCCGAATGCGGTCAACAGGATTCCCGGCCTATCGGGCGCGCAATTTGGCCTCGTATCCGTCACAGCGCTATCGCGCCCCGACTGCGCGAATTCGGGCGGAGTGCTCATGCACGGCCTGCACGAGGACGCGGGCGTGGTCGGGGTCGGTGTCCTTGTGGATGCCGTGGCCAAGGTTGAAGATGTGGCCGGGTCGTGTTCCGACCGCCTCAAGGATCTCGACCGCCTTGGCCTCGATCACTTCAACCGGAGCGAACAGTGTCATCGGATCCAGGTTTCCTTGTACGGCAAACCCGTCACCCACCAGATCCATCGCCTTGCCGATGTCGATGCGCCAGTCCAGACCTATGACGTCTCCACCCGCCTGGGTAACGAGGTCGAGCATCGCGGTGGCGTTGTTCGCGAAGTTGATGACCGGAACGCCGGTCTTGCCTACCTCGGCAATGACTCGCGTCGTGTGCGGAAGCACTGACCGCTCGTAGTCTGACGGTGAGAGGTATCCGACCCAGGAGTCAAAGACCTGGACTGCCTGCGCTCCTGCTTCGATCTGCGCCAGCAGGTATGCGATCACCGTGTCGGTCGTGACCGTCATGAGTGCGTCCCACGCCTGTGGGTCTTGCCACATGAGGGTCTTGCAGTTGATGTAGGCGCGCGTAGAGCCACCCTCGATCATGTACGACGCGAGAGTGAATGGCGCCCCGGCAAAGCCGATGAGCGGCACCTTGTCCTTCAGCTCCCCGCGCAAGATGCGAATCGCATCCATGACGTAGCCCGTGTGCTCGATGGGGTCGGAGACACGCAGCTTGTCCACGTCGGCCTTCGAGCGTACGGGGTTGCCGATGACGGGACCTTCCCCTTTCGCGAACGAGAGGTCGAGGCCCATTCCCTCGAGGGGCAGCAGGATGTCCGCGAAGAGGATCGCGGCGTCTACTCCCACAAGATCCACCGGTTGCAGAGTCACTTCGACAGCCAGCTCGGGCGTCTTGCACATCTCGAGGAAGCCGTGCTTCTCGCGGATGGCGCGGTACTCGGACATGTAGCGGCCAGCCTGGCGCATCATCCAGATCGGGGTGCGCTCAATCGGCTCCCGCCGACAAGCTCGCAAGAAGAGGTCGTTGTAGGCCATGGTGGGGGTGTTCCTTTCACATGCCGGTAGGCGAAAAGCCGCGTAATAGTCTAGCACGAACGGGTCCCCCGCCGACCCCCTTGCGGGGACGGCGGGGGACCCGTCTAGGCACTCACATTCGGCAGGGACTATCCGCCGGGACGTGTCTCGACAATGATCTTAACGATGGAAGGATCGGCAAGCGTCGATATATCGCCAAACGCGCTCATATCCGTCTCACCTGCGGCGATCTTGCGCAGGATACGACGCATGATCTTGCCGGAACGGGTCTTGGGCAACTCGGGAACCAGGTGGATCTGGTCCGGAGTCGCAATCGGCCCGATCTCCTGGCGCACATGACCGGCGAGCTGCTTCACGAGATCGGCGGTGGCATCCTGACCGGTCTTGAGAATGACGTAGGCATAGTTGCCCTCGCCCTTGATGTCGTGCGGGAAGCCCACGACAGCGGCCTCGGCGACCGAGGCGTGGCTCACGAGTGCGCTCTCGACTTCCGCGGTACCCATGCGGTGGCCCGAGACGTTGATGACATCATCGACGCGGCCAAGGAGCCAGTAGTAGCCGTCTTCGTCCTTCCGCGCACCGTCACCCGTGAAGTAGTTGCCGGGGAACGTCGTGAAGTAGACTTCCTTCACGCGCGCGTTCTCATCGTCGCCCCACATGCCGCGCAGCATGCCCGGCCATGGGTACTTGATGCACAAGCGTCCTCCGGAGCCGACCGGCGTTTCCGTCTTGTCCTCGTTGAGGATGACCGGCTGGACGCCGAAGAACGGGCGAGTGGCGGAGCCCGGCTTCTGCGGAGTCGCGCCCGGCAGGTTGGTGATCATGTGGCCGCCGGTCTCAGTCTGCCAATACGTGTCCACGATGGGCACGTTCTCGTGACCGATGTTCTTGTGGTACCACATCCATGCCTCGGGGTTGATCGGCTCGCCGACCGTGCCGAGGACTCGAAGGCTGGAGAGGTCGTACTTGGCCGGCCACTCCTCGCCCGACTTCATGAGAGCGCGAATCGCAGTCGGCGCGGTGTAGAACTGGTTCACGCCGTGCTTCTCGACGACCTGCCAGAAGCGACCTGCATCCGGATAGGTCGGTACACCCTCGAACATCAGCGATGTTGCGCCAAGGGACAGTGGCCCGTACACGATGTAGCTGTGCCCGGTGACCCAACCGATGTCCGCGGTGCACCAGTACACGTCCTCGTCGTGGTAGTCGAATGTGTACTTGAAGCTCAGGGTGGTGAAGAGCAGGTAACCTGCGGTCGTGTGGAGCACACCCTTCGGCTTGCCGGTCGAGCCGGAGGTATAGAGAATGAACAGCGGGTCCTCGGCATCCATCCATTCGATGTCGCAGTGCTGCTTGATTGCGGCGTCACGGACTTCCTCGTGATACCAGTAGTCGCGGCCAGGCTCCATGTCGACGCGCGTCTGCGCGCGGGAGACTACGATGACAGACTCGATAGTCGGGCACTCGAGCAACGCCTCATCGGCCATAGCCTTCAGCGGGACAACGCGGCCGCCGCGAATACCCTCGTCAGCCGTCACGAGCATGCGGGCCTCGCAGTCCTGGATGCGTTCGCGCAAGGCCTGTGCCGAGAATCCGCCGAACACGATCGAGTGGATAGCGCCTATGCGGGCGCACGCGAGCATCGCGATGGCCAACTCGGGGATCATGGGCATGTAGATGGCGACACGGTCGCCCTTCTTGATGCCATGCTTCTTGAGGACATTCGCGAAACGGCACACCCTGTAGTAGAGCGACTGGTAGGTGTACATCTTCGTGCGACCCTCGTCGGACTCCCAGATGATGGCCGCTTTGTTGCGGCGCCATGTCGTGAGATGACGGTCGATGCAGTTGTATGCGACGTTGGTCTTGCCGCCCTTGAACCACTCGACCTTGGGGGTATCGAACTCCCACTCGACGACCTTGTCCCACTTCTTGTGCCAGTACAGGTACTCCTCGGCCATCTCGGCCCAGAATCCCTCCGGGTCCTCGACGGACCGGTTGTACATGGCTTCGTACTCTTCCATCGAGCTGATGTGTGCCCGGTCCTTGACCCACTGAGGGGGGTCGACAACACGCAGTTCCTTCTGCATGGACTCGATCGCGTTGGACTTTTCAGTCATAGAGGCCTCCTTCGTCCGGGGTCGATCTCTGAGTGCACGGTCGCGCGGGTCCCCCGTCAATCCCTACTGCGGCCGTCGTTGTGACAGCACCTAACCGCGCTAGAGTGTCCATCATTCTAGCCATAATCCCTGCTAAACGCCCTACTTGGTCAGGTGAGCGGCCCCAGACTCTCGGTGGGCGGCTCCCCCGGGCGACCATCACAATGCTGAACGAGAATATGTTGTAACAAATGTTGCAAGGGCCTGCGCTCATCCTGTAAAGTGGCTACTGGTATTCAGTTTCCCTTCCCAGCACGACTGCTGATCCGGGGAATCCGGTGAAGCGCTACGCGGGACATCGTCGACCGGCATCGCGATGTGTGTGTGGTTCCCAGGCAGACCACACCGCCACCCGCAGTGAGACTCAGGGGTAGCATTGGGAAGAGGAATAAGGAAGCCCCGGCCCGAAGGCTGGGGCTTCCGTCATTCTCGAAGGTAGTCCGGTCAGAAACCGCGCTTCAGCGTGTACGGTGCGAGCGCGAGAGCACCCACGAACGTGGCTGCGAAGAAGGGGTCCTCGGCCAAGGAATGGTGATGCCCTGAGGCTGTCGTGGTAGACGCCAGCTCCGCGAGCGAAGGATCCACCGCTACCATCGCCGCCCCCAGCAGTGATGCATTGCCCACCTGTTCTACCCTTCCGGCAGACTCGCCCGGGAGCAGCCCGATCTGGATCAGATCCTCGGCATCGAGCGCCTCTCCGAGCCCTCCGGCGACAACGAATCGCTCGATTGCGCGCGATCTCACCTGGGCCGCGCGCGTAACAGCGAGAATCCCCGACGCGATTGCCGCCTTGGCCGTCTGGAACGCCCGGATGTCCGTCTGCAGGAGCGTGAGGGGGTGTTGGGACGATTCAGAACCGAGATCGACGCCGAGGACTTCGCCCACCAGGTGGAACCGGGAGGCAAGTGGGCCTTCCTCGACCATCGCACCATCGGATGCGACATGGCCAAGTCGCGAGAGCGAGGCGATAGCACTCGCAAGCCCCGAGCCCGTGAGCCACATCCCGTCTCCCCCGCCCACGGTAGTCAGCTCGAGTGACGACTTTGATTCGCGAACCCTCACGACGCCACCGTCGGCTGCAGGACCGCCGCAGGAGATGCCGAATCCCTCAATCGCGGGACCCGCAGCAGCCGACGCATAGACCGCCCTCCTCGGCGAAACGCACATGATCTCGGCGTTCGTACCGATATCGACGTAGAGCGCCGTCACTTCAGCCTGGGCAAGCCCCGCGGCCACGATGCCTGCGGTGACATCACCTCCGACGAAAGAGGCTACCGGCGGAAGAACGAGTGTCTCTGCGCCGGGGGCCAATCGGACCCTGAGACGCGATTCTTCCGGAAGCGCCCTGATCCCTTCGAATGGCGCCCGATATGGCGCGACCCCGAAGCTTGCGAGGGACTCACCCAAGAGCGAGGCGGCCATGACGCTGTTCCCCGCCACCACCAACCGCCTGATCGCTGACAAACAAGAACCGGCGTGGCCGCATGCGAGAGACAGTGCCTCGAGTGCTGACTCCTCGGCGAGTCGCGTGAGGTCTTCCGCGTGCCCCTCCTCCGCAGCCGACACGCGCGAGACGAGATCCGCACCGTAGGACTGCTGGGAGTTCGGCACAACAGCCCGCCCTAGCTCCCTCCCGGACGTCGAACCGATCACCACGGCGGCAACGGTGCTCGTTCCGAGATCGACCGAGGCGACGAGTTCGCCTTCTTCGGCATCGCCGATCTGGGCGGTTGTTGCCTGAAGGTTCACGAGCGGCTTGATGACGAGTGGGGCTGCAACGCGCGCCAGACATGCGAGCCGCATTCCGGACGGCGCCAGCTTGAGTCCGCGACTCTCGATATCCCCGGGGGGCTCCGGAGACCCTTCAAGGACCCGCACGGCGCACTTCCCGCACACTCCCCGTCCGCCACATGGTGACGGGACGAGGACGCCTGCGCGACGCGCGGCGTCAATGACTGTCTCGCCTTCGTCCACCCAGACGGTCAGGTCAGCGGGCTCGAACTTGACGGGGTAGCGCCGTGTGGCCATCAGTCGGCTATTCCTCGGGAATGAATGCTACGCCCCAGCCGGTGCCGGTATGGGTGGAGATGACCGTTCCTGTCTCGACGACGTACATGTCGGTGGCCAAGTATCGGCTGGTGAGCTGATCGCGCAACCACTCAGCGCGCTCGAGCGACATGGCGTGAAGAACGCAGAACTTGCCCCCCGTAGCGTTGCCCATGCGCTCGCCAACCCACTCAAGAGTGCGATTGAGGGCTGTCTGCGCGCCACGGATGCGTCCGACCGGATCGAACACCCCGTCGGCGACTGTGAACAGCACGCGCAGGTTCAGCATGCCACCAATGAACGCGCCCACGCGGCCGATTCGGCCGCCTTTCGCGAGATTGTCGAGCTTGTCGACGCCCACAAGGAGCTGGACTCTGTCCCTGGCGTTCTCGACATGCGCAACAACCTCATCAACCGACAGACCCCGGGCTACCGCGCGCGCTGCTTCGATGACCTGCAGACCCAGGGCCATCGAGAGGTTGCGGGAGTCCACCAGGTGCACGCGTCCCGGGAACTCGCGAGCCGCTTGAGTAGCCGACTCGAACGTTCCGGAAAGATCTGATGAGATGTGCACCGAGATCACGCTGCGCGCGGTCTCGAGCACGCGCGCGTATGCCTCCACGAAGATGCCCGGCGACGGCTGGGACGTCGTGGGAAGCTCTTTCGCGGCGTTCATACGGCGGAAGAACTCCTCTTGAGACAGATCGCCGTCGGTGAAGGTCTCCCCGTCTATCGTCAAAGCCAGTGGAACCACGGTGATGCCATGCTCCTCGTACAGACTCCTCGGCAGGTCGGACGTACTGTCCGTGACGATCGCGATCTCTCTCATAACAACCCCCGCTACTCTACGAAGTTGACCATGCCATGGCTCATACCCCGACCCCCGAGCACGTGCACGTGCAGGTGCCCGACAGTCTGGTTCGCGTCCCGGCCGTTGTTGACGATCACGCGATAGCCTGACGACGCAACCCCTTTCATCTCGGCGATCTTGGGAATCGCAGCGAAAAGCGCGGCCATGGTTGCCACCGGCACGTTGTCACCGATATGCCCGTAGTGCGCCTTCGGGATTATCAGAGTGTGCACCGGGGCCTGCGGAGCGATGTCATCGAACGCGATGATCTCGTCGTCCTCGAGGACCTTCTGGGCGCCCATCTCACCTGCGGCAATCATGCAGAACACGCAGTTGTCCACGAACACGAATACCTCCTTGGTGTCGACCAGACTCATAGTAGCGTACCCGCTGTAGCTGAGAAGCGGTCACCGGCAGAACGTGCCGGGACTACTCGGTCGCCGTCGGCTCGGCTTCTATCTGGCCAAGGAGCATCGTCACTTTCTGCTGTGCATCGGCCAACTTGGCCTGCAGTGCGCGCAGGAGCGAGACGCCTCTCTCGTACCGGTCAAGACTGTCCTCGAGCTCCAACTGCCCGCTCTCCAGTGCCGCGACGATCTGCTCAAGTTCCTTCAGTGCATCTCCAAAAGCCATCTCTTCGGGAAGGCGCAGCTCGTTGTCCTCCATCTAACTCCCCTTCTCCTTCGTTTCGACGACACACCCGATCGTACCGTCCGATATCCGTACGTCTACGCTGTCACCAACGGCGACCTGATTCTGCGAAGTGACCACCGTGCGGCCGTCCGGACCGAAACAGACAGCATACCCCCGGCCCAGGATCTTCAGCGGAGACAAGTCATCGAGACGCGTCGCCGCTCGCGCAACGGCATCCTCGGCACGCTCCTGGACGCGCGGTCCGATTCGTAGCATGGACGTACGAACGTACTCAAGACGCTCGCCGTCGCGCCGCAAACGCTCTGGAATCGCCCGGTTGAGCGCGATCGCCGCCAGATCCAGCGCCTGAGACGCAGACCCCACCAGCGCAGAGCGGTCTGAGAAGACCGGACGCTCCAGCAATCTGCGAACGCGGTGTTCGGCGGCCTGGACACGATGCTGGAGTGCCCCACCCAGCAGTCGAGACGCCTTGTCCACGCGACCACGCAACTCACCGACGGACGGAGCCGCCGCCTCGGCAGCTGCGGTCGGGGTAGATGCCTGCAAGTCCGCCACCATGTCGGCGATGGACGTGTCGGGTTCGTGGCCGATTCCCGTGATGACTGGAACCGGGCTCGTCGCCACTGCGCGGGCCACGTCCTCGTGGTTGAACGGCATCAGGTCCTCGTAGCTGCCGCCTCCACGCACAAGGAGCACTACATCGGGTCCCGCCTCGGCGGCAACTCGTAGCCCCTCCACGATCTCCCCGGGCGCATCTGAGCCCTCAACCGCAACCCCTGCCACCAGGAGTTCGGCAATCGGATAGCGTCTCCGGAGAGTCCGAATGACATCATGAATGGCCTTGCCGCGTGGGGAAGTCACAACCGCGATACGCCGGGGATATTCAGGTACCGGGCGCTTCCGGTCCGGGCGCATCAGCCCCTCGACCTCGAGTCGCCTTGCAAGAGCCGCGACCTGCATCCGCAACACGCCTTCGCCAGCGAGAACGAGGCGTTTCACCATGAACTGCATCCGCCCCTTGGGCACGTATGCGGAGAAGGTTCCAGTCATCTCGACGAGCACGCCGCACTTCATGGCAACACCGGAGGCCACGTACGCATCGCGCCACATCATGCAGGGCATCGCGGCGCCTTCGTCGCAGACCGTGAAGTACGCGGCCTTATAGCCGGGCTTGTCGTTGAACTCCGAGACCTCGCCAACCACACGCACAGTCACGGACTCGAGCGCGCGTTTGGCTGCGGACATAGCCTCTGTGACAGACAGTGCACGCTCCTCGGCCACGCCGACGACCTCTCCCCGAACGACATCACCGAGCATTCTACCAGTCGCCACCGACACGAACGGCTCGCACGATCCGGGGGCATTGAGTGCGAGACGCGTGACGGGCTATCGCCTGGACAGGCCGAGGAAGTACACGAGCTGGAGCACCGCCACCAGCGTTGCCGCAAGATAGGTCAACGCTGCAGCAGAAAGGACGGTCCTCGCGCCGGACACCTGCTCGTCCGGCAGAATGCCGCCGGTCTTCAGGGAGGCCAGAGCGCGACGCGACGCGTCGATCTCAACGGGAAGCGTGACCAGCTGAAAGAGTACGGCGGCGGCAAATAGCGCAATACCCACCGTGATGAGGTCGCTGAACCGTAGGAACAGCCCGCCCATGATCAGTGGGAACGCAAGTCGCGATCCAAGCTGGGCGGCGGGCACAAGCGCCTGCCGCACCTGCGCGAACGCGAATGCCTGCGCGTGCTGAACGGCGTGACCCGCTTCATGAGAGGCGACGCCCGCTGAGGCCACGCTTCGCCCCTGGTACACAGCCGAGGACAAGCGCAGCACACGGGCGCGCGGGTCGTAGTGGTCGGTCAGCGCCCCCTCGACCTGCTCGATGGCAACTTCGTGCAGCCCGTTGCTCGCCAGCATCGCGCGGGCGACCTCGGCACCGGATTGCCCGGTCGCCAGAGGCACAGCGCTATAGCGCCGAAATGACGAATTGACCCACCACTGCGTCGCCAACCCGAGTACCACAGCGACGATCATGATTCCCCAGTACGAGGAAAGCATTGCCTACTACTCCTTCTTGCCGGTCGCAACGCCAACAATGGCGAGCCGGCCGTTGACTACTGTGAGAGATATCTTCCCATCCAACAGCTCAAGCAACTCGTCCCCGATATGCGACTTGCGCCAGCCCTCCAGAAGCGGACTCTCTTCGACTTCGCCGGCGGCCAAGCGCTCGAGTTCACACCTGGACGCTAGCAAAGGAGCCGCCACCTTGTGCTCCTTGGCCCTGATGCGAACGAGAGCGGCCATCAGGTCCACGAGCCCCTCGATATCGCGAACGCGCTGTCGCTTGGGTCCGAATGCCGGGAGTTTGTCCTCGGAAAGCTCCATACCCCTGGTCACGGCGGCGATCAGTGACCTGTGTGAACCCTTGCCGAGCTTGTCGCCCACACCTCGGATCTTCTGCAGCTCGCTTGCGTCACGCGGGGCGCGCCGCGCGATCTCCACAAGACTTTCATCTCCTACGACCCACCGTCGCGGAATATCGCGTCGCTGAGCCTCGCGCTCTCTCCACGCCGTCACAGTCATCAGCACACCGAGCTGACGCCGATTGAGACTCGATATGCGTTTGATCCGTCGCCATTGCTCCTCGGGCACGATCTCGTACGTCGCGGGATCCTCCAGCCACTCGAAGTCTGCTTCGAGCCAGTCAAGCCGCCCCTCGTCCTCCAGGCGCTCCCGCAAAGTCCGGTAGATCGGCACGAGATACCGCACGTCGTTCAGGGCGTACTCGATCTGTGTCTCCGACAGCGGACGCTTGGCCCAGTCCGTGTACGTGTCGGACTTGTCGAGAACCTCCCCGGTGATCTCCTTGACAAGAGCGCCATAGCCGACCTGCTGCGGGAAGCCTGCAAGCGTCGCGGCGACCTGCGTGTCGAACACCGGCGCAGGCACCTCACCCATGAGCTTGTGGAATATCTCGAGGTCCTGGGTGCCCGAGTGAAGAACCTTGACGATACCGTGGTCCCGCAGTATCTCGAAGAGCGGCTCAAGATCATCGACAACAAGAGGGTCGATGATCGCCGCGACGTCGTCAGTTGCGACCTGGATCAGGCACAGCCGCGCGTAGTACGTCCGCTCACGCATAAACTCCGTGTCGATGGTAATGAACTCCGATCCGCGAATCTTCTTCGCGAACTGGCGTATCGCCTTGCCGTCCGAAACGTACACTCGCACTCCCTTCGAGCGGATGCCAACCGCCGGACACCTTCTGTAGCGTATGCTACGAGCTGCCTGGAGTCACGGACGCGCATCCCGGGGGGCGCCATGCGGGTTCTCCTGATAGTCAACCTCAAGTCTGGCCAAGGAGACGCAGGCATCTACGACTTCGCCCGCGAGCTCGGCAGGCACGGCACGGAGATCGTCGTCAGGTTCGTCGGCCGTAAGCAGACCCTCGCGTCGATGCTCGCCGATGCCAAGGAGTTCGACCGCGTCGTGGCCGCTGGCGGGGACGGCACCGTATCGGGCATTGCGTACGCACTGCGCGGCAGCGGCGTGCCTATCGTTGCGTATCCCGCTGGTACCGCAAACCTCACGGCCCTGAATCTGCGAATTCCGCTCGACCCGATCGATCTGGCCGCGATCACGCTGCGCGGCGCCATCCGATCGTTCGATCTCGGCGAGATCTCGTGCCCGTCCCAGGCGGACGGCTGCGTCCCCACACTCGCAACGACACCCCCGGACACGAAGGCTCAGGGGTTCGTCGTCGCTGCAGGGATAGGCTTCGACGCCAAGATCATGGAAGGGGCCCACGAGCTCAAGTCCTCGATCGGAGCTGCGGCCTACCTGGTTGCGGCGCTGCAGAACCTGGCACCCATCGTGTCGAAGTTCCACCTCAAACTCGACGACCGCGTCGTCGACACAGAAGGCATCGCGGTACTCGTAGTCAATTTCGCCAGACTTCAGTTCGACATATCGATCACGCACGACAGCGATCCCTCGGACGGTGTGTTCGAGATCGTGGTGCTGCGAACAAGGAACGCGATCGAGCTGCTCCCCGCAGTGTGGGCGGCCGTCCTCGACCGCACCACAGGAATACAGGTCGGCTCACCGGGGCTGGAGATCTACTCCGCCCGCGACATCATCATGTCCTCCGACCCCCCGTTGCCGCTGCAGCACGACGGGGAGACGGCCGCGCCCGTCTCACCCATTCATGTCCGCGTGCTCCACCGGGCCGCGACGTTCGTGGTCCCTGAGGAGTAGTGCTATGCGTCTTCCTTGGCAGGCTGGAGCAAGCCGCGCTTGCGGGCGATGTTCCCCTGATAGCGCATCTGCGCGAACTCGACGAGTAGCGAGAACGCCATCGCGAAGTACACGTACCCCTTAGGTACAACCACTTCGAACGCCTCGGCGGTGAGAAGCATGCCGATCATCAGCAAGAACGCGAGGGCGAGTATCTTCACCGATGGGTGATCGTTGACGAAGTTGCTGACGGGATCCGCGAAGGCAACCATCACCGCCATCGCGATGACGATTGCCACAACCATGAGCGGGACCTCGTCGACCATGCCAACCGCCGTGATGACCGAGTCGAGCGAGAAGATGATGTCCATGATGGCGATGTTGGCGATGACCGCACCGAACGCCGCAGCCTTCTTGCCGGACGCGTGCTCTTCTTCGTCTTTGAGTTCGGTCTTGTGGTAGATCTCCGTGGTCGCCTTGTAGACGAGGAAGAGGCCACCAACGAGCAGGATGATCGAACGCCCCGTCAGCTCGACGAGATGGCCGAAGACGTGAAACTCGACAAGCGGTCGCGTCAGGCCGAGTATCCACGACAGCGTCAGCAGGAGCAGAATACGCATGACAAGCGCCGTCACGAGCCCGATTCTCCGCGCGAGAAGCTGCTGCGATGCGGGTAGGCGCGATGAGACTATCGCGATGAAGATCAGGTTGTCTATTCCGAGAACGATCTCAAGCAGCGCCAGCGTCGCGATAGCGATCCACGACGACGGCTGGGACAGCAGCTCCAGCATCCGGACTCCTCAGGCAGCTCTTGCGTGACGCCAGCAGTATACCGGACGAGTGCGAGCCCGCATCGCGGAGCGCGGACGGGAGCGGCTATTCCTCCGTTCCTGAGAGGAAATCCACGATCAGGCCGTACTCCTCATCAGTCACGACCAGGCCGTTGGTCTTCATGCGGTCGACCGTGGAGACCCACTCTTCTCGGGACTTGCTGGCCTGTTCGACACGATCGATCGTGTGGCACAGGGTGCACTTCTGCTGAACGAGCTCTGCGGACGGTTCGGACGAACCCGTGATGGTCGGAGTCTGCGGACCGCCCAAACTCCCGCCCTCGCCGGTCCCCGCCGAGGAACACCCGGCGACAGCAAGCGCGAGCGCGACAACGAGCAGGACACGCGCGGGTATTCCCGCAACAACCGACCGGTGCATGGGTCCTCCTTGGCTCACACGATCTCCTGCCAAGGACTGTACCCACGCACAAGGCCCCGGCACATGGCCGAGGCCTCGATGATTCATGATGGACCATGCTTGATGAGCTTCGAACGGAGCAACCGCGACCCCTGACCGCTCGCGGGCGGGCAGCATCCCGCGGACGGCCACATGGTCATTTGAGCGTCGGATCGGACGCATGGACGCCACTGACGCTACGCTTCCTCCAGGATTGTCCTCAGGTTCGCCACAATCACGTCGCCCTCGTGGTCGTTCAGCTTGATGATAGCGGCTTCGGCCAACTTGCCGAGCACCGGGACCGGAATCGTGTAGTCTACCTTGAACGTGACCTTCGTGTCGTCACCCTCCGGTTGGACCATCCAGGTCTGGGTGCTATCAATTCCGCCCTTGCTCTTGCTGACGATGCGCTCGTTGGCGATGTGCTCGACATCCTCACTTGTTCCCTTCAGGCGCATGCCGGCCATCTTGTACGTCCAGCGGTTCGTGTGCCCGCCATTGGCCAGCGAGTGCACGTCCGTGATCTCCATCAGACTGGGCCAAATCTCCGGCAGGTGCATCGGATCGTCCAGGTACGTGAAGACCCTCTCGACCGGCGCATGGACGACCACGCTCTTCGTCTGACTCGCCATATCTATCACCCCCTTTCCTTGGTGACAGCTGTCTTTCATATGCAGAACTTGGCAGGTTGTGGCCGCGTGTTCGCGAGATCAGGTCAACTCCATCCCGAGCTTGCCCGAGAAGGCTGCCCCCGCAGACCCACGTTCCTATTCCCACGACATTCGAACGAGAAACGCCGACGAGGCCGGGCGCGTGGCAACGCTGGTGGGCCATCGTGGATGAGTTTCGAACCACGAAGGTCCCGAACCAAGAGGTTCGAGACCTGTAGTGTTGGTGGGCCATCGTAGATGAGCTTCGAACGGGTGCGCTCAACGTGTTGGAGATGAGCGGCGAACGAAGTGAGTCCGCTCGATCTCCTGGTTAGGTGAGTGATCACAGAGCGAGAATGCTGTGGGCCCGCGCTCAGGCAGCGGTCTCAACTAAGCCGAGCTCAGCGAGCAGCTCACGGGCCAGAGACTCATACTCCTCAGCCCACTTGTCGTGCTTGACCTGACGCATCGCATCAAGGGCCGCGTCCAGTGAGTAGCCGTAGTCGAGGAACCAGTCAAGAGTCGAGGCCAGCTCAAGCACGATAGGGCTGGTTGACTCGAGAATGCCGATCGCGCTCTTGAACTCCCCAACGTCGCGGACAAACGCGGTGTCCTCCGCGACATACTCGTAGCCTGCACCAACAACTTGCTCGGAGACCGCACCAAGCTTCTCGACGAGGCGCAAATCGGCCTGCACGTCCTCACTATACGGACCGTAGAAGTGCATTCTGAATGAGTAGTCTGTGGGTAGTCCCAGCCGCTGAAGGAACCAGACGGTCTTCTGGAGTCGAATCCTGCCCAAGACGCGGTGATTGCTGTGGGCTCCGATGACGGAGACCAACCACGCATAGTGTTCCACGTGACGTGTCCTCTCTAGTTCTTGCTTAGCCAATCATCCATGAAATCACACAGTTTGTCTCTAAGTCTCTCCGGGAAGTAGTAGCGCACAAGCAGATAGCGTTCCGTCAGCTCATCGATTGTACCCAGCTGACCTGACAGTTCTCCGAGCTCACCGTCTGGCTTCTGGAGCCAAATGAGTTTCTCCATCGCCTCACCCTCATCGGGTCGTCCAGGAGGATCGTACGGCTTGTAGGGTGTGTCGCCGGGGGTGTCATCCTGGAAGAGGGTGTCGGGTTCGCCCTCGTCTCGCAGCCACAGTCTGACAGCGGAGATCAACCCAGCAAGGCGGTTGGGCTGCAGGTGAGTCAGGTCGCGACACTTCCAGAGCCTCCTGTTCAACAGGCCCGCGCCGAGCTCATTGAGCACAGGGTTGTCGCAACTCGCACACCGACGGAAGAACACGTTCATCACGTAGTCGTCGAGCTGAAGATACTGGTCAAGGCTCATCTCGCTTGAGAAAGCGTTCAGCACTTCGAATGGTGCGCCGGGTACGACGGCCTCCTTCGCCTCGTCCGTTTCAGCTGCTTCGAGAGCCTTCGTGTAGGTCTCCAAGAGGAGCCGCAGCATCACTTCGCCAGCGCGCGTGGCCTTGTGATAGTACACCGCGTGGTACATGTGATATCGAGCGAAGACGTAGGTCTCAAGAGCATCTCGAGCCTTCTGGGAAACGTAGACTCCGCGATACTCGTCCACGTAGAGGTGCTCAAGAAGCCAGTGGGAATCGAACGTTCCGTAGTCGACGCCAGTGTAGTGGCTGTCGCGAAGAAGGTAGTCGAAGCGATCGGCGTCCAGCTGGCTCGAGATTGTTTGGCGCAGATGAAGTGGCAGCGCCCAATCCCTGGGTGGAGCCGCTCCGAACAAGCTAGCAACTTTCACTGGCAGCGCTGGGTCGACACCCACCAGTACATGGTTCACCTCTGTCTCAGATGAGAGAACAACCTGTGTTGTACGCTTCTCATGGTTCTCCTTGGCTGCCTTCTCGAAGACGTGAGAGTACGGACCATGGCCGACGTCATGGAGCAGGGCCGCGACCAGCAGGACCCGTTCTTCGTCCTCGGTGACTGGCGGCGCAACCCGCTTGAATCGTTCAATGAACCTACTCGTCACATGCAGCATCCCGATGCTATGGGCAAACCGGCTGTGATTCGCTCCCGGAAACACACAGGGGCTCATGCCCAGTTGGTGGATGCGGCGCAGTCGCTGGACCTCAGTGGTGTTAATCAGGGCGAAGAGCAACTCACCTATGTCGCCTTCGAAGCTGATGAGCCCATGAACCGAGTCGAAGATGTAGCGTGGATCGCCATCCGGCACCAGTGACTCCTCCCCCCTCAAGAGCGTACTGGTCGATGTCGACCAGTACGAACACATGTTCCCACTTCGCAGAAGCCAACGCAACAGTCGTCACGAGTTCCAGAACTGCTCATCTCACCTAGTCACTATGAGATGGCCGGCCCGATCCGGTGTATACGTGGATCGTCCGCGGGATTTGGCCCGCGGCGCCGACAGACGGAGGGACCGGCCATGAATGAGCTTACACACATCGGACTGGACGTGCACAAGGACACGATCGCCGTGGCGGTGCTTCGCCCCGGCACGACCGAGGTCGACGAGCGGGTGATACCCAACACCCCCGAGGCGGTGCGCCGGCTGCTGCGCCGCTACGAAGACCCGTCGGCGCTTCGCACCTGCTACGAGGCGGGCCCGACCGGGTACGACACGCACCGGCTCGTGAGTTCGCTCGGGATCGACTGCGACGTGATCGCCCCCTCGCTCATCCCGCGCCGGTCGGGTTCGCGCGTGAAGACCGACCGCATCGACGCGCGCAACCTCGCAAGACTGCACCGCGCAGGCGAGCTCACGAGCGTGCGGGTGCCCACGAACGCCGAGGAGGCCGTGCGCGACCTCATCAGGGTGCGCGAAGAGGTCAAGGCCGACCGCCGGATCGCCCGCCAGAGGATCCGCAGCTTCCTCATGCGCTACGGCAAGCGCTACCCGGGGCCGGGCGACAAGTGGCCGGTCCGCTTCGAGGTGTGGATGCGCGCTCTTCGCTTCGACGAGCCTCTCGCCCAAGAGGCCTTTGAGCAGCTCGTCGGCGCCTACTTCGTGCGCGACGCGCAGCTCGCCGCGATGGGGAGGCGCATCGAGGAGCTCGCGCTCGAGCAGCCCTTCGCGGATCCCGTCACGCTGCTTTCCGCGCTTCGCGGCATCGGCACACTTTCCGCGATGACGATCCTCGCGGAGACGTGCGACTTCTCCCGTTTCCCCGAAGCCGGAAGCTACATGGCGTTCACGGGACTGACGCCCTCCGAGCATTCGAGCGGGGCCTCTCGTCATCAGGGCTCGATCACCAAGACCGGCAACCGGCACATACGGCGTGTGCTCGTGGAATCCGCCTGGGCCTACCGGCACGCGCCGGCGGTGCGCGGGAAGCTGAAGAAGCGTCTCGAGGGACAGCCGCCGGAGGTCGTGGCCTACTCGTGGGCCGCGCAGTGCCGCCTGAACGGGACGTACCGGCGGCTCTCGGCAGAAGGGTGCGCGCACCGCCGTGGTGGCTACAGCACGCGAGCTCTCCGGCTTCGTCTGGGGACTCATGACGGGCAACCTCGGACCGGCGCGGTAACGACGACATGCACGCGGGCGGGCGCCATACTCCGGAGAGATCCTCGATCACGTTATGCGACTCCAATAAGCGCGCGCC
>JAUXNU010000004.1 GCA_030682655.1 Actinomycetota bacterium
AACGCAAAGGCCCCGGCACGCGTGCCGGGGCCTTTGCGTTGCCGTCCATCGAGTAGACTGGCGCGGTGATCATCTCCGTCGACAACGTGACCAAGACCTTCGGCGAGCGCGTCCTGTTCGCTGGGGCCTCGCTGCGCGTCCGTGCGCGGGACCGGGTTGCACTCGTTGGCCCGAACGGCTCGGGCAAGACCACGCTGCTTGAGATCATCGCTGGGCTGCAGCACCCGGACGATGGCACGGTGGCGCTCGCGAAGAACGCGGTCATCGGCTATCTCCAACAGGAAGCCATCGAGATGGCTGGCCGAAGCGTGCTCGCCGAGGCGCTTTCCGCAGCGGAACACGTCACCTCACTCGAGCACCGGATGCGCGTGCTGGAGGAGGATCTCGCGGAGGCCGACGAGGGGCCGGAGCAGGACCGGTTGCTCGGCGAGTACGGCCGAGTCCGCGAGCGGTTCGAGGCGCTCGACGGCTACCTGCTCGAGCCGCAGGCCCGCGCCGTCCTGCTCGGCCTCGGGTTCAAGGAACGCGACCTCACGCGCGATGCTGCGGAGTTCTCGGGGGGCTGGCTCATGCGCCTTGCGCTGGGCAAGCTCCTGCTCAGGCAGCCTGACGTTCTTCTGCTCGACGAGCCGACGAACCACCTCGACTTGGAATCGGTCACGTGGCTCGAAGGGTTCCTGCGCTCCTACGAGGGAGCCATCGTGCTCGTGAGCCACGACCGCGCCTTCATGGAGGGCCTCGTTGACCATGTCGCGGACATCGACCAGCGCAAGGTGACGGTCTTCAAGGGTTCGTACAGCTCGTACGAACAGCAGAGGGAGGTCGCGCTCGAACAGCTGCGAGCCGCGTACGAGGCACAGCAGCGGGAGATCGCGCACATGCAGGTATTCATCGATCGCTTCCGCTACAAGGAGAGCAAGGCGCGCCAGGTGCAGGAACGCGTCAAGCGCCTTGGCAAGATCGAGCAGATCGAGCTTCCGGGGGGGAGGAAGAAGGTCCGATTCCGCTTCCCTCAGCCTCCGCGTACCGGAGACCAAGTCATCCGACTCGATGGCGTTCGCAAGGCGTACGGCGACAACATCGTCTACGACGGCCTGGACTTCGCGCTCCACAGGGGCGACAAGGTCGCACTCGTCGGCCCGAACGGGGCGGGGAAGTCGACTCTCATGAAGCTCCTCGCGGGCGTGCTCGAGGCAGACGCGGGAGAGCGCACCCTCGGCGCACACGTGGAGGTGGCGTACTTCGCCCAGCACCAGCTTCAGGCGCTCAACCTTCGCTCGACCGTCTACCGGGAGATCGACGATGTAGCTCCGGGGTGGACGCAGGCCGAGGTGCGCAGCCTCCTCGGCGCGTTCCTCTTTCCCGGTAGCGACGTCGACAAGCGCGTGCGCGTTCTGTCCGGCGGGGAGAAGGCTCGGCTCGCGCTCGCGAAGATGCTCGTGAAGCCCGCGCCGCTCCTGTGCCTCGACGAGCCGACGAACCATCTCGACATCGCCTCGAGCGACGTGCTCGAGTCCGCGCTCGAGCAGTTCAGCGGAACCATCGTGCTCATCACACACGATCGGCACCTGATCCGCGCCATCGCGAACCGGATAGTGGAGGTTCGGGACGGGCGAGCGACGCTGTACGACGGCGACTACGACTACTACCTCTGGAAACGCGCGCAGGCCGAGACCCAGAGCACTGTGGTCCGGAGCCCGAGCGCGATACCGAGTCCCGTGACAGCTCGTGCGCCGGTGCCTTCGCCCAACGCGGTGGTGACCGGTCCGAAGACCAAGGTGCAGAAGCGGGTCGAGGCCGAGGCCCGGAATCGGGCATACCGCTCAACAAGGGACAGACGCGGAAGGCTCGCGGTCATCGAAGCTCAGCTCGCCGAGGCGCACGAGCGTTACGAGGCGCTCGTGGGCCGGATGGCCCATCCGGAGTTCTATGCCGACAGGGAGGCCTTCGACGCTGCTATGGCGGAGTTTCAGGCGCTCAAGCAGCGCATGCCGGGGCTCGAGGGGGAGTGGGTCAGCCTGAGCGAGGAGATCGAGGAACTCGAAGGATCCGAGTGATAGCACCCGCCGCGATATCAAGCGCTCCGAGTCTTGACCATACGAACATACGTTTGTATCGTCCAGTGCATGACCCACGGGGAGCCTCAAAGCGGTACGACGACCTACCTCTACTTCGACGAGGCGGGCAACTTCGACTCGAGCGCGGCCTCAACTTGGAGTACTTCCACGCCACGGAGGACAGGCGGGCTGTTCGCGACCGGGTCTTCGCGGCCATTCGCGAGGACTTGACGGAGTTCTGCGCGTACTCGGTGATCATTCGCAAGAATCGGACGAACCCATCGTTTCAAGCACCTCACGTGCTGTACCGCCGTACGTTCGAGTGGCTCGTGCGACACGCATGCCCGAGAGCCGCCGGACCCGGGGACCACGTGGTTGCGGTCACGGATCACATACCGATCGATCGCAACCGCGCCGCATTCGAGAAGGCGCTGAAACCGTATCTCAAGCAGCACCTGCCGATGGGCGCGACC
>JAUXNU010000005.1 GCA_030682655.1 Actinomycetota bacterium
CCGCCGTCGCAACGCCCGCCTCCTGCTCACGCAGGATCCCGATGATCTGCTCTTCCGTGAACCGTGATCGCTTCATTCTGTCCGTCCTTTCGTGGGGCGGACTCTAGCTATTCCTGGAGGAGTTTCAGGGGGTCACGTCACTGTCGATGCCAGCCATACGCTCCCAAACGGCGAGCGGCTGGTTGCCTATTCTCCCGGTAACAACCTCCTCTCAACCGGCTGCGTCCTGCTGCCCGCAAGCCTCGGGGACTTTGAGGACAAGGGGGACTTGGTACGAGACGTTCAAGCCTTCCTGCATCGCTACGTCGATCTCTCGCCGGTGTTTGAAGAGATCGCGGCCCACTATGTCCTCCTGACGTGGGTGCATGATGCCTTCAGCGAGCTAGGCTACCTGAGATTCCGGGGTGACTACGGGACAGGCAAGACTCGGGCGCTGCTGGCAGTCGGGTCCATCTGCTACAAGCCCTTCTTCGCCTCGGGCGCGTCCACCGTCTCGCCGATTTTCCATGTGCTCGATGCCATCGGCGGCACGCTGGTGCTGGACGAGGCCGACCTCCGGTTTTCTGACGCGACGGCCGACCTGACCAAGATCCTCAACAACGGGACGGTGAAGGGGCTTCCGGTGCTTCGGACGATGACCAACCGCCATCGGGAGCTCAATCCGCACGCCTTCCGCGTCTTCGGCCCCAAACTCCTCGGGATGCGTCAGAGCTTCGCGGACAAGGCGCTCGAAAGCCGGTTCCTGACTGAGGAGACCGGCAATCGACCGCTCCGCTCAGACATTCCCATACATCTGCCAGCAAGCCTGCATGACGAAGCTCGCGAGCTGCGCAACCGGCTCTTGGCTTGGCGTTTCCACGCGCGACACACTGTCGGGCCTGATCCTTCCCGACTGGTTTCAGGGGTCGAGCCGCGGCGAAACCAGACCGCGCTTGCGCTTCTGTCGATCATTGACGACCCGGCTGTACGCGAACGGATTGCGGGCGAGCTCGTGGGCGAAGAGGCGCGCGTGCTCAACGAGCGCGCCTCCTCTGTCGAAGCCACGATGCTCCGCGCCCTGCAAGGCGCACTCGAAGCCAGTTCCGACCCAGTGACCATTGCGGACGCCACCCGGCGGTTCAATGCGAGCCAGGCCGAAGGCGAAGGACCGGTGAGCAACAAGTGGGCGGGATGGTTCATCCGCACGAAGCTGCGCTTGCGCACCCAACGTCTGCGCGGCGTGTACGTCGTGCCGAGAAGCGAGACGAGAGCGATCACTACGCTCGCGACTCGCTTCGGTGTCGCTCACGCGACGGATGTCAGTGACGTCACAGCGGCTGGATTTGCGCGCGAAGCGCGCTCGTATGCGCCGGGCGCATAAATTGCCCCCGTGAATAACCGCTGATCTCGGGCGATTATGGAGACAGCGACCCCTTAGATCGCACCTAACCCGTTCCGCTATGCCGCACCTCACCTATGTGCGCCGGACCCGTCGGCGCTGGGCGCTCTCTCAGTCGGAGCTCGCCCTTCTGTTGGGAACATCCCAGAGCATTGTCTCTCGTCTCGAAGGAGGCGAATCCATCCCTGACGCCACGCTCGCGTTTCGCCTGCAAGTCGTCTTCGGCCATTCCCCGCGTGCGTTGTTTCCCGGTCTCTATGGAAGCGTCGAAGACGCCGTCATGGCGAACGCCACGAAACTGGATCGGTCGCTCGGCGAACGCCAGGACTATGCGACACAGACGAAGCGCCGGCTCCTCACGGCGATGGCGCATCGCGCCGGGAGTAACCGCCGCTCTGCATGATGGAGCGCCCGCAGCACATCACTCTTGCGATCTATCCAGACCGCAAGGGCTTTGGCTGGGTCGCCTTCACCGGGCCGTTCGCCGTGTTCGATTGGGGCTTGGCCTGCGCCCGCCGCAACAAGAGCGCCGTCTGCCTGGCGAAGATCGAGGCTCTGCTCGAACGTCTGTCGCCGGAGACGCTGGTGCTGGAAGCCTTTGAGCGCCCCAGCGCCAAGCGCGCTGACAGGCTGATGCGACTGTGCCGGGCCATTTCGGCTCTCGCTGCTGATCGAGGGGCGGAGGTCGCCATCTACACCCGCGCGGACGTTGCCGCCTGCTTCCTTGATGTCGGCGCTCGAACGCGGGACGAGATCGCACGGGCCGTGGTCCGCCATGTCGACGTGTTCCGCCATCGCTTGCCGAAACGCCGAAAGCCATGGCAGGCCGAGGACGCGCGCATGGCCCTGTTCTCGGCCGCTGCACTCGTTCTCACGCACTATCGACTCGGCACGTCCTCGCTCTTCGACTCGCTGTCGTCTGACCATCCTGCATACCCCGATCAGCCTCAGCCTTGATCGCTTGCTGGCCCGCTTTTCGGACAGGGCGAGTGGTCAAGGATCGCCCCTCGGGCGACCGCTTCGCGGCGGCGCTCAGCGCCGTCCTTTACCAGGAGGACTGTCGGAAAAATCCTCGCTCAGGCGATTGAACGGCAATCACCTCGGCTATGCACGCCTGTTGATTGCCGCCTCATTCGGGCTGGTTTGGACGTGGGCAGCTTAGAACTTTTCGATCATCTCCACGCTCGTGCGGCAGTTCTTCGCGTTGCAGCACTGGCGGCGAGGGTCCGCGTTACGGCAGGGCGTGCATGACTGGACCCGACCCGAAGCGGACCTCCCGGAGGTCCGCTTCGGGGAGATGGGCTCCCAATGGTTCCTTCCGATTCACCAGAGAGCGCGTACATCCGTACCAGGGTTTCGCAGCCGGTCTGGGGGCCCCGCTCGCCTCGACGTCTGTTTCGCCCCTGAACTCCGGAAAGCTCTATAAACTGTAGTAACCGTTCATGGCGTTTCGGCGTTACTGCCCGAGATGTTCGCGGCGACTTGCGGGTCGCACGCAATTGAGGCACCCGCAGCCCGTAAACTCCTCAGTGCGGCTTCCACCGTATTCTCCACCCCCGGCTGAACCGGGGTGCCGAGCTGCGCGCCCAGGAACTCCTCTACCGCACGGTTCACGGCCAGACCGGTCTCTTCGTTCCCGAAGCTGTGCCCCTCATTTCCTGCGAGCAGATAATCTACCGGCACGTTGCGCGCTCTAAGGGCGCAAACGATCTGATCCGATTGAGCCTGGGTAACGCGAGGATCGTTCGCGCCCTGGAAAATCAGTAGTGGCACTCTGATGTTGGCGGCTCGCGGCAATGGTGACCGGGCTGCCATTTCCAGTCGGTCGGCCTCGACTGACGGGTCGCCAACGAACCGATACCAGGATCGAGGAAGGAAGGGTCGCCACGAGGGAGGGAACGCTTCGACGAGCGTGATCAGGTCGACAGGGCCCGCGAAGTCCACGCCGCATTTGAAGCGTCCAGCGTCGCGCGTAAGTCCCACCAATGCCGCGTAACCGCCGTACGAGCCGCCCATGATGCAAACGCGCTCCGGGTCAGCAATGCCCTCGGCGATCGCCCAATCCAACGCATCGATAACGTCGTCCGACATCGCCGCGCCAAACTGACGAACGCCGCCCTCAAAGTGTTGGCGTCCGAAGCCCGTTGATCCTCGAAAGTTGACCTGAAGTACATTCAGGCCGCGGTTCGCCAAAAGCTGCACTTCTGGCTCGAAGCCTCCCATGTCGCGAGACCAGGGGCCTCCGTGCAGGGAGATCACAGTGGGGCCGGGACCGGAGCCGGGGTGAGGCTGTGTGACATAGACTGGAAGTTGGAGTCCGTCTCTCGCGGCAACTAAGTGGAAGGTGCTCGGCACGAATTCCGCATCGGAAAGCCAGGGACGCTGTTCCGCAAGCACCTTCGCCTCACCGTTTCGGTAAAGGATATATCGTCCGGGTCGGTCGCTCCGATCCGAAAAGTAGACTGCCGTGCTCAGATCCGGTGTGGCGCTGTCTAGATGAAGCGACGCATCTGCGCCCACCAAGCGTCGCACACCTTCGACCTGGGTACTGGTCGCACGGTCCGCGGCCCGAACGGTCGCATTTTCGGCGACGCATGTCGTCAAGGCGACCTGACCCTGGAGGTCGAGCACTGCAGCGTCTTCGTCGAACCGCCCGCATCCCTCTGCCGTGAGCTCCTCAGATCGGCCGGTCGCTAGGTCCATCCTAAGGAGGCGCTCCGATGAGCGGTCGCGGTTCGTCCGGATGATCACGTCGCGCCCGTCGGGAGATAGCGCGATCAGTTTCAGACGCTCATCCACCGGTGCCGTGTAAATGGTCCGCCAGAGTGACGACGGGTCCGATCTCGCCAGGATGTCTAGCTTGCCATCAAGCTGGGTGACGGCCCCCACCAAGACGCGACCTTCGGCATCTGCATGGAGCTCGGTGAAACCGATCTCGTTGCGCGCTGTCTCCGTGAGGCGGCCCGTCTCGATGTCCAGTGCGTAAGCGTCAGCTAATTCAGGATCACGGGAGTTTAACGTAATGATCGCCATGTTGGGCCGAGACGTCGGCAGGCGGATCAGCTCGGCTTGAGCGCCGTTGAATGGGGTGAGGTCGACCGGTTCAGCAGTGGGTTCCGTGGGGTCGATACGGAAAAGGTGATATCCTTCATCGCCGCCTGCGTCCTGAAATGTGAGCAGCCACCGTCCGTCGGCAGACCAGACGACGTTGTTGATTGATCGCTCGGCGTTTCGGTAGAGCCGCTGTGTCTGCCCGGTTTCCAAATCCCTGACGACCAGGACGCCTCGACCGGCTTCCATCTCAATGTAAGCGAGGCGAGCCCCGTCGGGACTCACTGCCACAGCGTTGACTGCCGGCGCGCGAGCGAGATCTTCCAGTTTGATGAGTGACGGGTCCGCGCCTGCAAGCGCGGTGCACGCTCCCGCGAGCGCCAATGCGAGTAATGCAGCTTTGAACATGAATCTCTCCCGTTGCCCTATTTGATACTGGAACCGGCGGACTTCAGCCCAATGTGTACTGGCTTCTCACGGCAAACATTTCGGCATCCCTTTCCGCTCGTCTGACCGCCTGCCGTAGTAAGGCGAAGTTCTGGGTCGATGGCGAGAAATTCACGAACTTGTTCGTGACCGTCCGATTGTTGTGAACGATAAAGGTGTTCGTAGTAGTCGGATTGATTGCATTCAGGATTGCGCCGGATGTCTCGTCGGCGACGCTTGTGACATAAGTCACCGCTAGGGCCGACAGGCCGAGTTCCTGTCCAAGTGATGAAAGCCTGGCTTCAATATCCCGTTCGCTCAAGCGCGCCGGATTTGTGTAGATCAAATATCCTTTGAACCGATCTCGGCCCAAATCATTGCTCAACTCGTCGAGCCAGCTCGCCCATGTCCGCACCCCCGCCCAGTCGGTGTCAGCGTTGACCCAGTAGAGAACCCCCGGTCGGTCGCCGTATACGGACATGGGACAAGTGGTCGTGCCCCTATCCGGCCCCCATACATGCTGAGGCTTGAAGGCTGGATTTTCACTCAGGATGGCGCGGCCTGAGTCGGGACTGGGCAAATCGAGCTCTACAGGGAGGGTGATGTTCCGCTCGCCTTCCCACCTGCCGGCAGCTGTCTGACGCAACGTCACGCCGCCGTAGTTGGGGTCCTGATAGATGCCCATGCCTCGCCACCAGTCGGCGGTGTTCCGCCAGAACCGGGGCGTTAGCAACGGGTCGCCCACGAACACGAAGTCGGCGATATTCGTCTCGTGCTTCTGCGACGGAGCCTTCACAACGGCATGGATGTGCGCCGGTTCGTCCCGCGTTGGATACGGCGCGGGGCGTATAGTCTCGATTTCGTATTCCCCCCGCGAGTTTGTCCTGAGCCAGCCGCGCTGCTTGCCGTGCCACCAAGCGTAGCTGTTGCGAGGCTCGTCTCCGCGTTTTGAGTAAGTGCCCGTCTCATCGGTATGATAGGCATACATTATTACGTCCCGGGCGGGGGTGCGGCCGTCGGATTCGAATACGATGCCGCGAAGGTGGACGCGCTCGACCGCAGTTCTTTCGGGAAAGATGATCAGCCGATGCGAAAGGTCGACCGGCGTTTCCCAGAACAGACACCCGCCGCATTCTGGCGGATCTGACGCCGGAGGCCCAGCCGGTGCCGAAACCGAGCCGGCGCGGATCGCAAACAGGCTCGCGGCCGCCGATGTGACGCCCCCTGTCATGACTAATCTGCGGTTCAACTGCATGGCACTACCTCTTTGCCTAGAGCATTCGTTTCCTGATCAACCCGTCTCGCACTACGAACTCATGCCAAAGCGCGGCCGTTACATGCAGCGCGAGGAGCAGGCTGAGCAGCAGCGCACTGTAGTGGTGGACCACCCAGGCGACGTACCGGGATCGAGTGTCGTCTGCGGATGTCTGGAAGACCCGGGGCAGCTCGATTAACCCAAAGAGGTCCATCGGCGCTTTCATCCAAACCCAGAGCACATAGCCGCTGATCGGCATGGTCAGGATGAGCACGTAGATGGTGACATGCGTTACAGATGCCCAGACATGCCGCCACCGAGGCTCCGACGTCGGAGGTGCCGGCGGCCGATGGCCGACCCGCCACAACAGCCTCAGAGTCATCAGACCGAGGATAATGAAGCCGATTTGAAAGTGGGCGTTCAGCATCGGCAGGCCGTCGGCAGGATGACGTTGCCATCCCGCGACCCAACCCAAATAGACCTGCGCCAGGACAAGTGGAGCCAGTATCCAGTGAAGTATGCGCGCGGGGAGCGAATACCTGCCGCCGCCGGGTTCAGAGGGAACGTCGCTTCGGCCGGTGACGGCTGGCCAAGCGGCGTTCCGAGAATCCTCCATGCGCGTCGCCTCCAATCGTCAGAGCGACTCATGGCGCGCTGGTGTATCTCGAATATGTCGGAGTTCGGCGGGCGTCAGTTTCTGACGATTTGCGGATACAATGACTCGCCATAACGAACCCGATGTCCGCTTCGACCAGCACCCTTCTCGTCATTGAAGACGACGTCAGCGTCGCCGAAGCGCTGAGCGAGTTTCTGTCCGAGCACGGCTACGTGGTCCATCTAGCCGGGAGCGCGGCGGCGGCTGACCGCCTGTTGGGCGAGAGGGTCTACGACCTCGTCATTCTCGACGTGATGCTTCCTGGAGAAGACGGCTGGTCCATTTGCCGCCGATTGGCGGCTGAAGGTCTCGCAGTTCTGATGGCCAGCGCTCTGACCAGCACCGACGACCGGATCGCCGGCCTGAACCTCGGGGCGTCCGACTATCTGCCGAAGCCTTTCGAACCCCGAGAGCTGCTGGCGCGCGTAAAGGCGATCCTGCGGAGAAACGGAGTCTCCCGCGAACCGTCGGCGAGAAGCCTTCGCTTCGGCGGGCTGCGCTATGATCCGGAGGACGCCATTCTGTCAGACGCCAACGGGAATCTGGTCACCCTCACCGCAGGAGAACTGCGACTTTTGCAGGCATTTCTCAATCGGCCTGGTCGGCTGATGGACCGCGATGCGCTGCTGGACCAGACTCACGGCGACAACGCCGGCCCTTTTGATCGCGCCGTCGATCTGGCGGTCAGCCGACTCAGACGCAAGCTGACGAACGCCGGTGCATGCGAGGCGATCGAGACCGTACGAGGTCTCGGTTATAGGTTCACCGCGCGGGTGTTGGTCGAGTGAGCCGGGTTTCGATCTTCGCTTGCGTGATAGGGCTCGCGCTTTCCGTCCTGGCGGCGGCCATGACGATCGCCTTCACCTTTCTTCTCGTCCTGCCGCCGCCGCAGCCCGGGCGGATGAATGTCGAGGAGATGGTCTGGGCCCTGCAAGCCAGGCCCTCCACCGTGGTAGAAGCGGGGGTTCGACGTTCGCCGCCGATAGGCCAACGCAGCCGCGTCGTCGAGGCGACGCTGGCAAATGATCTGGGTGTCGCTTCGACGGATGTCAGGGCGGTTTGGATTGGAGAGCCCACCGACACGGGAGCCGCCGAGCGTATCATTTCCGTCGATGGCCGCGAGGTGCTGATCACCGACAGCGGCGCGGCGGTGACGCTTCGTGGCGGGCCTGACGCGAGCGTGCGCCGGGAGACGATCATCCCTCTGTTCATCGGCGCGGTGAAGCTGGAGGACGGACGGTGGCGTTGGGGCGTTCCCCATGACGCGGAGCGAGAAGCCTGGTTCTGGCGGATACTAGCCGCCTTCCTCGTCGGAGGAGCGGTTCTCGCCGCGCCGGTTTGGTTCGTCGCACGCTGGGTGGCGGCACCGATCGAGCGGTTGGGCCGAAGCGCCATGACGGCCGGTCTCGCCAGCGAAGACCCTCTGCCGATCGCTGGACCGCGAGAGGTGCAGGCCACGGCCCAGGCAATGAACGGCATGCATAACCGGCTGGTCGCTCATGCGGCTGAACGGGTTAGAATGGTCGTTGCCGTTGCCCATGACCTGAGGACCCCGATCACGGCGCTTCGTCTGCGGGTAAACTCCGTCGACGAACCCTTGCGCGGGCGCATGACCAGAGACTTGTCGCGGATGTCCGAGATGATCTCGGAAGTATTGGAGTTCGCCGCCATCGGCAGCCGAACCCCCCAGTTCAGCCCGACGGAGATCGACGAGGTCGTTCGTGATCTCGTGGCTTCCCGGCGTGATGCGGGCGCGGACGTCACCACGACAACCCTCGACACTGCGGCGGTGATGACCGACGCTTATCTGCTCACGCGCGCGTTGGACAACCTCATAAACAACGCGCTTCAGCACGCCGGTGCGGCGGTCCTGAGTGTCAGACGAGAGGCCGGCCGGGTCGAGGTGCGCATCGAGGACGCGGGTCCGGGCATTCCGGACGATAGGCTCGACCAGGTCATGTCGCCGTTCGGGACGCTGAACGAGTCTCGCAACCGCGATCACGGGGGAATCGGTCTGGGGCTGTCGATTGTCCTGGACATTGCTCATGCCCTGGGTGCGCGTTTCGAACTCAAGAACATCCGACCCGGGTTGGCCGCGACGCTTTCGCTCCCTCTGAGAGATTGACGGAGCCGCAGCAAGTCCCATGCGGGTTCGGCGAAGTTGGGGTAATGTCGGGATTACTTCCCGGGTTACAGGGACCCGACCGCTGGCGAGGAAGGGCGCGCCGAAACGGGACGCTGAGGTAGGGGCCAGCATAGGTCAGTCCGACATCGACTCCGGTCGTTCGTGCGGAGACCACCCGCCAGCGCCACGCGCCCTCTAAAAGACGTGTGCAGGCCCGATGCTCCGCTGCAGAAAGTCGAGCGTTGCCGTCGCGGCCGCAATGGAGCCTTCGCCGTTGGCGATGGGATCAGCCGCTAGGGGTTTGGAGGATCAGCGCTGTAAAGACGCACCGGTGAAACCCCTGTGCCACAGACGTCGTGGCCAGCTTTGGGGAAGATCAGGGTTTCGACGTCACGCCCCCCGGCCAGCAGCCTCCATTCGGATCTGAAGTCGCCGCGGGCCCGCATCGCCGATATCCTGAAAGCCTTCACCCCCCAAAGAATGCGCCAACCACGTCCAGCACGACGGGTATGCCTCAACTTGAGATTCGGACGCTCTAGCTGCGCCTAACGTTGATCGCAGCGGCGTTCAGGCTGGTTTTGATGTGTGCGGCGTAGAATTTCTCGATCATCTCCACGCTCGTTCGGCAGTTCTTGGCCACCTGATAGATGTCGGCCCCCTCCAGCAACCGCATGCAGATGTAGGTGTGTCGCAGGCTGTAGGCCGTGCGCCGATTGCCTTCGCGGTCTTCCTTCAGTCCCGCACCCTTGAGGACGGTGTTGAACAGGGAAGTTTGCCTGTTGGGGAATAGCCGATCCGTCGGCTCGGGCTTCGCTCGCGCCTTCAGGCGCTCAAAGGGCCGCACGGCGCCCCGGGTTGATTTGCAGTAGCCGACGCCGCGCTTTCCGCGCGCTGCAATCTCCAGAATGCGTTCACCGCTGTCCGCATCATCCACGATCGTCACGTCGCGGTATTCCAGGCGCGCCGCCTCGTCGGGGCGCAGGCCGGTGTTGGCCATGAAGAGCACGTAGTCGTGTAGGTGCTCGGACGCCTTTCGGCGATGGTTCTTGGGGTCGTTCGCGCGAGCACGGGTCGCCGTATAGAGCTTCTTGTACTCCTCGGGCGAAAACCACGCGCGATGGCTGATCTTGCCGGAAGTATTGTATGGCGGCGTCAGGTCAGGCAGGTGCGCCAGCCACCCATGACGGATCGCGGTCTTGAGCACCTGGCGCAGTGTGACCAGCTCATGATGAAGGGTCGTCCGCGCCGGCGGTCGGGCGCTCTGGCGGCGATGGATGCGGTACTCCTGAACGAGACCGGGTGTGATCTCAGAGAGTCCTTGTGATCCAAAAAACGGGTTCAGATGCAGTCTGATCCTGTCCTTGTGGCCGCGCACATAGGCCGGGCTGCGCTCGCCGTCCGTGATGATTTCGTATTCGCGCTCAAAGGCCGCTGCGGCGGTCTTGAACGTCTTCTCCGCCTTCACCTCACCGCGACGGTGCTTGCCATGGAGCTCCAGATACCAGTCCTGGGCGAAGTCCTTCGCGTGCGCGAGGCTATCGGTCTTCGTCGAAACCCGATGATTTTTTCCCGCGAGGTAGGTCGAGCATTGCCACAGGCCGCTGTTTTCGCGGCGGTACACATGGAGCTTGCCGCCCATCAAGGCGTGTTTGGCCGTCGAGGAACTCATGATCGCCATCCGTCAGGCGTGAGCGAGTCCCAATGTGTAAGAGCTGTGTAAGCCAATATCAAGAGTCGCCGAAATGGCTAAACCCTTGAAAGAATGGCGCGCCCGGAACGATTCGAACGTCCGACCCTCAGATTCGTAGTCTGATGCTCTATCCAGCTGAGCTACGGGCGCGATTGGCCGCGACCGGCGAGGGCGGGTATCTCGGGGAGGCGGGGGCGGGGGGCAAGGGCCGTCGGCCGGGTTTTCTGTGATCCTGTCCGACGTCGCGGGGACGGCCTGATGGCGCGGGGGGTTCCGTTCAGGCGGACGGCGGGCCAAGGTGGCGCGCCCTCCCGCGTCCGCCTGAACGAGTCCGCCATGATCGCTCTTCCGCCCCGG
>JAUXNU010000006.1 GCA_030682655.1 Actinomycetota bacterium
CTGTGACGAGGAGGCGCGACGAGGGTGCCTTTGACGATGACGGAGAGACACGCGGTGACGAGGAGGCTCGCCGAAGGGTATCGGCGGGCCGGCAAGCAGGAGAAGGGCGAGATCCTGGACACCCTGTGCTCGATCACAGGCTACAGCCGCGACCACGCGGCGAGGTTGTTGCGTGAGGGACCGCCGCCGCGAAGACAGCCGCGGAAGAGGCGCTCACGCACACGGACCTACGACGCCGATGTGCTGTTCGCGCTGCGAAGGATCTGGGCGACCTTGGACGGCCTTTGCGGCAAGCGGCTTCACGCCGCCCTACCCGAGATGGTGCCGGCGATGGAGAGATGCGGCGAGTTCACGGTCTCGCGCGAGGTGCGCGAGAAGCTGCTCCGGGTCTCGGCCGCCACGATCGATCGTCTTCTCGCGCCCGATCGTGCCAAACTCGCCCTCAAGGGCCGCACGGGCACCAAGCCCGGCACGCTGCTCAAGCACCAGATCCCGATCAAGACCTTCGCCGACTGGGACGACGCGGTCCCCGGCTTCGTCGAGATCGACCTGGTGGGGCACGAAGGCGGAGTGCTCAGAGGCGAGTACTGCCAGACACTGGATGTCACCGACGTGGCCACAGGCTGGACCGAGACCCGGGCGGTGCGCAACAAGGCCCAGGTGCACGTGTTCGCCGCGCTGAAGGAGATACGCACCGCGCTTCCCTTCCCGGTCCTGGGGATCGACTCGGATAACGGCAGCGAATTCATCAATCACGAGCTTCACCGCTACTGCGAGCAGAAGCGGATCACCTTCACCCGCTCAAGGGCCTACAAGAAGAACGACGGCTGCTACGTGGAACAGAAGAACTGGTCGGTGGTCAGACGCAACGTCGGCTACGCGCGCTTCGACACCCCCGGGGAACTCGCATGCCTGAACGAGATCTACGCGGCGCTTCGGGAACACACGAACTTCTTCATGCCGAGCGCCAAACTCGTGTCCAAGACCCGAGACGGCGCGAAGGTGAGCAAGCGCTACGACACCCCGATGACGCCATATGCCCGCGTACTCGCCTCCGCGCACGTCACCGAGGCGGCCAAACGCCGGTTGACGCGGCACTACGAGAGGCTCAACCCTGTGGCACTCAAGCGACGGATCGCCGAGCTGCAGAAGCGTCTGTACGAACTCGTCTCGCTCAAGGAATCGATCAGGAGAAGGGAGGTGCAGGCGCCCGATCTCGACGACATCTATGATGAGTCAACGAATGTGGCGTTCGACGACATTCTTACGTGAGGCAACGGGACGCGCGGACCACGGCGGCCGTGCGCGCGTCGCGGCGGGGACAGGCACTCACGTCCACAGCAGCGCAAACGCGCCGAAGGGGAATGTTAGGATGAAGAAGGAGGGGCTGCCCGGAGGGGGTCACACTGCGACCCGGGCGGCGTCTGAAGCTGTCGGCCCCCCACACCATGCCACGACTGATCCTCGTTTCGAACAGGCTCCCGGTCACCGTGGAGCGCCGCAAGGGTGAGCTGTCCTTCAAAGGCAGCGTCGGCGGCGTAGCCACCGGCCTGGGCTCGTACCACAACACGCACGAGAGCCTGTGGGTCGGCTGGGCCGATATCGCATCGGGTCGTCTCGATGCCGAGGACCGCGAGATCGTCCGCACCCGCCTGCGCGAGGAGCACTCGTGCGTGCCGGTGTTCCTCACCGCCGATGATGTCCGCGGCTACTATCACGGCTTCTCCAACCGCACCCTGTGGCCGCTCTTGCACCACTTCGCGCAGTACGCCGAGTTCGACCCGCGCATGTGGCAGGCGTACGAGCGCGTGAACCGCAAGTTCCGCGACGCCGTGCTCGAGATCACGAAGCCAGGCGACATCATCTGGGTCCAGGACTACCAGCTCATGCTCCTGCCGAAGATGCTCCGCGACGAGTTGCCTGAAGCCACCATTGGCTTCTTCATGCATATACCGTTTCCGTCGTTCGAGGTCTTCCGCATGCTCCCGTGGCGCCGCGAACTGCTCGAAGGGCTCCTCGGCGCGGATCTCGTCGGGTTCCATACCTACGACTACGTGCGCCATTTCCTTGGCAGTGCGAGGCGCCTGCTTGGCACGGAGGATCAGTACGGCCGGGTGAGCGTGGACGAACGGCTCGTGCTCGTGGACGCATTCCCGATGGGCATCGACTACGACCGCTACGCCGACGGCGTGGCCAGCAAGCGCGCTCAGCGCGAGATTGAGACGATTCGCACCCGGACGCAGAACCGTAAGCTAGTGCTCTCGGTCGACCGCCTCGACTACACGAAAGGCATCCCGGAACGCCTCCGGACGTTCGAGGCGTTGCTCGACCGGCACCCGTCGTGGCGCGGCCGGGTCTCGCTCATGCTCGTCGCTGTTCCCTCGCGCACGCGCGTGGAGCAGTATCGCGAACTCAAACGCGAGGTCGACGAGCTGGTCGGGTCGATCAACGGCGCTTACTCGACGCTCGAATGGACGCCCGTCCGCTACCACTACCGCTCACTGCCGTTCCACATGCTCGTTGGCACGTACGGCGCGGCCGACGTCGCGCTCGTCACCCCACTCCGCGACGGGATGAACCTCATCGCCAAGGAATACGTGGCGACCTGTATCGACGGCATCGGTGTACTCGTGCTCTCGGAGATGGCGGGAGCGGCCAAGGAACTCGCCGAGGCGGTGCTCGTGAACCCGAACGACCGCGACGCGATGGTCGAAGCACTGCTTGAGGCACTCACGATGGCCCCCGACGAGCAGCGCGCCCGCAACGAAGCCATGCAGCGCCGACTTCGTCGCTACACCGTGCAACGCTGGGCCGAGGACTTCCTTGGCAGACTGCAAGAGATCAAGCTCACGCAGGTCGGCTTCGGGGCGCACCTGCTCGACGAATGGGCAACCGAGCGCATGCTCACGGAGTTCCGCGACGCATCCCGACGCCTGCTTCTGCTTGACTACGACGGCACGCTCGTAGGGTTCTCGAAGCGCCCGGAAGACGCGCGCCCGCCGACCGAGGTGCTGGAGCTTCTCGCCGGACTGGCTGCCGACCCTCGCAATGAGGTTGTCGTGATCTCCGGCCGTGATCGCGAAACGCTCGACGACTGGCTAGGAGATCTGCACGTAGACCTCGTCGCCGAGCACGGCGTGTGGATCAAGGGTCGCCGCGGCGAGTGGGTGACGATCGAGCCGATGAACGCGGACTGGAAGGACCGGGTGCGCCCGGTGCTCGAGATGTATGTGGACCGCACGCCGGGGACCTTCGTGGAAGAGAAGGACTTCTCGCTGGTGTGGCATTTCCGCGCGGTCGATCGCGGTCTCGGCGAGACGCGCGTCCGCGAGCTCAAGGAAGAGCTGGTGAGCGTCGTGGGTGACTACGGGCTCGCCGCCATGGAGGGCAACAAGGTTCTCGAAGTGAAGGCGGCCGGGGTCAACAAAGGGCGCGCTGCGCACCGCTGGATGTGCCGCGAGGATGCTTGCTTCACCGTTGTCTTCGGCGATGACCGCACCGACGAGGACGTGTTCGAGGTGGCCGCCGACATGAAATGGACCGTGAAGGTGGGGACCGGCCCCACGCGCGCGCACTGGTCGGTGCGCTCGTATCGCGATGTACGTGAGTTGCTCGCGCGGATGCTGAAGGGTGATGCGAAATGAAGCGATTGGAAGACTACCGGGGCATCGTCGACGACAAGATCCTCGCGGACCTGTACCGCCGCGCGTCGCGGCTGTACGAGCGTCACGTGGTGCACGTGAACTCCACCGCGGCAGGCGGAGGCGTAGCCGAGATACTCTACTCGCTCGTCCCGCTCACCAACGACGCAGGCGTGAACGCTGGCTGGCGCGTGCTCGTGGGAGGCACCGACTTCTTCAACGTCACAAAGGCATTCCACAACGGGCTGCAGAGCGAGCAGATCGACCTGACCGATGAGAAGAAGCGCATCTACATCCAGACCAACGAGGCGTTCTCCCAGTACTCGCACATCAACAAGCACGACGCGGTCATGATCCACGACCCGCAGCCGTTGCCGATCATCAAGTTCTACAAGAAGCGCCAGCCCTGGGTCTGGCGCTGCCACATCGACCTCTCAGAGCCCGACCCCACGCTGTGGGAGTTCCTCAAGGGCTACATCCTGCGCTACGACCTCGTGATCGTGAGCCACGAGGACTACAAGCGGCCCGACCTCCCGGTCGAGCAGCGCATCATCAACCCGGCGATCGATCCGCTCAACCTGAAGAACATCGAGCTACCGCAGGAGACGATCGACAAGTACCTGGATCGCCACGGAATCCCGCGCGACAAGCCGCTGATCACGCAGGTCTCGCGATTCGACAAGTGGAAGGACCCCGAAGGCGTGCTCAGCGTGTTCGAACTCGTGCGCAAGGAGGTCGACTGCCGGCTCGTGCTCGCGGGCAACGTGGCGACCGACGATCCCGAGGGCTTCGAGATGTTCGAGCGCGTTCGCGACCGCGCGCAGGACCTGATCGACTCAGGCGACGTCATCCTGCTCATGGGAGCGAGCGACGTCGAGATCAATGCGCTGCAGCGCTCCTCGACAGTCGTGATGCAGAAGTCGCTGCGCGAGGGCTTCGGACTCACTGTGTCTGAGGCGATGTGGAAGGGCACGCCGGTCGTCGCATCCGCAGTCGGCGGCATCCCGCTGCAGGTCATCGATGGCCAGACGGGCTTCCTAGTGGACCCGACCGACATCGACGGCTGCGCCGGCAGGGTGGCCGAGATCCTCGAGAACCGGGCGCTCGCGAAGCAGATGGCCGCGCGTGGCGTCGAGCACATTCGCGAGCACTTCCTCGTCACACGTCTCCTCGGCCACGACCTGTCGCTGTTCGCGGAGCTGCTGGGCCACTAGACCGCACTCTTCGGAGATGTGCCGACGCACTCCGTCTGCCGCCTCCACGTCCCAGCCACGCCGAGAACTGCAGCGGCGTCCGGCCCCTTAGGACTCGTCACGAAACAACTGACCCGATTCGAGGTTCGGATGGGGCGATGGCGTAGTTCCACTCCCCGTGGAAGGCATCCCGCTGCAGATTCACGGCGGCAAGCTCCTCGTCACGCACCTTGGTGCCCTTCTCGTAG
>JAUXNU010000007.1 GCA_030682655.1 Actinomycetota bacterium
TGCCTAGTCACTATGAGATGGCCGGCCCGATCCGGTGTATACGTGGATCGTCCGCGGGATTTGGCCCGCGGCGCCGACAAACGGAGGGACCGGCCATGAATGAGCTTACACACATCGGACTGGACGTGCACAAGGACACGATCGCCGTGGCGGTGTTGCGCGTCGGCACCACCGAGGTCGACGAGCGGGTGATCCCCAACACCCCCTAGGCGGTGCGCAGGCTGCTGCGCCGCTACGAAGACCCGTCGGCGCTCCGCACGTGCTACGAGGCGGGACCGACAGGGTACGACACCCACCGGCTGATCACCTCGCTCGGCATCGAGTGCGACGTGATCGCGCCCTCGCTGATCCCGCGCAGGAGCGGCGCGCGCGTGAAGACCGACCGCATCGACGCCAGGAACCTCGCGAGGCTCCACCGCGCAGGCGAGCTCACGTGCGTCCGCGTCCCCACGAACGCCGAGGAGGCCGTGCGCGACCTCATCCGCGTGCGCGAGGAGGTCAAGTCCGACCGCCGGATCGCCCGGCAGAGGATCCGAAGCTTCCTCATGCGCTACGGCAAGCGCTATCCGAATGGAAGTGACAAGTGGTCGGTCCGCTTCGAGGTCTGGATGCGCGCTCTTCGCTTCGACGAGCCTCCCGCCCAAGAAGCGTTTGAGCAGCTCGTCGCCGCCTACTTCGTGCGTGACGCGCAGCTCTCCGCGATGGGCAGGCGCATCGAGGAGATCGCGCTCACCGAGCCCTTCGCCGGACCCGTCACACGCCTGAACGTCCCTTGAGATGAGCGGCAACGCGAAGCGTTGTCCGCTCGATCTGAGGGTTAGCAGGCGCTCCTATAGCAACTGACGATTGCACCCACGTATCCGTCGTCCTCCTGAAAGACAACGCCCTTCGCCTCGATGTCAGCCCGTTTCATCCCCCACATGCGCTCCACCACGTACGCTGGGGTGTTCGACACGATGAACGAGTGCAGCGAGATGTCGGGGTCGCCGAGCCGCTCCTCAATGCGCTTCACCGATTCGTGGAACCGCACCTTGGGGTCTGATACCGGCACGTTGCGGACTCCCTTGGGATCCACGAACACGACGTGCTGCTGTTCACCGTCGATGAGCCACAGGATGAAGTCGGGGTGGAAGTTGCCAGCTTCGAAGAAGCCGACACCCCGACCTCGGCTCTGGTTGCGCAGCAGGTAGAGATCCTTGCCGTGCAGCACTCCGCCCGAACCCTTGGCTCGATCGGCTGCCACGAACGCGCTCAGATCATCCACGAACCTCCGCTCGCCCTTGTTGAGCGGAGCGGGTGTCACTTCGACCGAACCGCTTCCTTCCGCGAACAGCAGCGGTCGATACAGATGGTCTTCGCACCAGATGGCCTTGAATCCCCGATACTCCCACGGGCGATAGTCACCCCGCTCAATTGCATCCCGCAGACCCTCTATCCGCGCGATCGTCTCGGTCTCCGTCGAATCAATGACGACACGATATCCATCGACGGGCGGGTCCTCACTCACACGTGGGTAGTTGCGGTCATCCTCTCCGAGCGGCTGGTACTCGAGGTGCGGGAGCTCCCACGCATGCTTGTGGAACGTGTAGAAGCGCTCGACATAGCGCTTGAGCAGCACCCCCGCAATCTCCTGCCACAAGCGGACCTTGTCCATCGAATCCAAGGTCATCTGCGCCGACGGGATCTGCAACCGGTACCACGTCGTGTCCGCAAGCAGATTGCGGACTGCGCCGAGCGGCAGGTTCAAGTTGTACCATCCGCGTTCCGCCTTGAAGCGTTCAAGTTCGAAGTGCAGCGCATCCGAGTCCAGCATCGCGACATGCTCGTGTGTGAAGAATGCCTCCTCCGGCTGCCAGCCGTCCTCGTCCGGCGCGGCAACCGACCCCATCGCCTGGATCTTGGGATACCAGTTCACGACCACCTTGTTGTCCTGCAGCCACTCGGTCCCGGGTCGTGCAACCGGGTCTGGCGGGGCAAGCGTAGGCACAGGGCCGAGGCACCGGAAGGCATCGCCGAATCCGGCGACCACGCCACCGATGCGGTCCTTGAGACGGATCGTCGGCAAGTCACGCGATGGCACGGTCCGCACGATGGGGATGATGACTTCGACGCGATCGTCGGCGGGCAGACCTTCTTTCTCCAGGAAATCCCTGAACTGGGCCATGTAGTCGGCCCTTACGCCGAAGATGCCCAACGTTTCGAGTGCCTCGATGTGCACGGGTGGCCGCACCCCGGGCGGCAACATCGCCCGCGAACTCCGCTTCAGGCTCCTGCCGTACCCTTTGAGGCGCACGCCGCGACCGAACAGCTGGATGATCTGCGCGCCCTCGCCTCGGCCCACGTTCATGAGACCCATCGTGCTCACGCGCCAGCTGTTCCAGCCCTCGGTGAACTTCTTTGAGCCGATGAGCATGGTGATGGTCGATTCCGGCTTGTTGATCGAGTGGAACAACGAACCAGCGAAATCGCGGTCGATCGCGTCGAGCCCACGCTCCACGCACAGCTTCGTGAGTTTGGCGTCGTCACCGACGTTGATCACGCCGAACGACTCGTTCTCACCCACCTTCAGGGCGATCTCGCCATCGGCGCCCTTCAGGTTCTCCATGTGCAGCGTGCCGCCTCCGGGCGCGTTGAAGACCAGCCCCAATACCTCGTCAACGGCCTGCTCGGGAGTCACGCCCTCGACATCGAGGTGCTTGAAGCGCCCCGCAAAGAGGTTCTTCCCGCCACGTGTGACAAGGCCGCCCGTGAGTATGCGACGGATCCTTTCAACACTCGCCCGTCGATCACCCAGGTAGCGCACGAGGAACTCGAGGATCTCGACCACATCGGATACCTGGCGACGGCTCTCGCTGCGGACAGCGTTCACGCTGCCGCCCACGAACACCCACAGGGGCTTCTCAAGGTTGAAGGGTCTGAACTCGTCGGCGTGGTGACCGTACAACCGGAGCTGCTGGTAGAACGAGAGCAGGCACGCCGTGAGGTACGAGTCCATCCACTCGCGATCTGCGTCGTCCTCGAGGTTGGCGATGTGATAGTCCTTGCCGAAGCCGTCGCCGTAGAAGTACCTGTACGAGTAGTCCACGAGGATGCTCTTGGCGTACGTGTCGGTTAGCTTCGCCGAACCCTTCACCGCTTGAGAGAAGGTGGCCGAGTACTCGAACGAGAAACCCTGTTCGCACAGCGCGTTACGGAAGCGCATCCATGCGCCTTCCTCGCCGCCCGATGCTCCACGATGCCCCTCATCGATTAGAACGAGGTTGTTGCCCTCGAACGCATCGACCGCGACGGTCTTGTCGCCCATGTCCTCCTTGAGCTTGTGGATGTCGATGATCTCGACGGACTTGCCCGCGAACAGGCTGCGCCCGTCCTTGGTGAACAGCTCGGCTTGGATGCCTGACGTCTCGAACTCCCCCAGGTGCTGTTTGGAAAGGCCCTCGTTGGGTGTGAGGAGGATTACCCGGTTGAGGTCAGAGGCCCGGCCGTGACGTTCCAACCAGTGACGGTACTGGAGGGTGTTCACGTGCATGAGCAGCGTCTTGCCGCTGCCCGTCGCCATCCAGAACGCGATCTTGTTGAGCTGCGGCGCGGCGTCGGCGGTCAGGTCGAAGGGGCCGACCCGGTCGTCGGCCGCCGTGACGCGATCGTTGTGCGACGCCACTTGAGCATCCAGCGCCGCGAGCAGCGCGGCCGGATCGCGGAAGTAGCGGTCGAGGTAGACCTCCGTGAACAGGAGTGCGAGGTACTGGAAGTACTTCCAGGTGATCGCGTCGTCGCCGCGAGCGATGCGCCGCTCGCTGAGACGCTGCGTGTGGCGGACGATGTTCTGGTCGTAGTCGAGCAACACCTCGTCGGGCAACTCCGGGCGCTGCTCAGCCGGGATGCGCAGCGCGAGCTCGTGATGGAAGAGATGGATGTTATCCCCGTCGAGCCCCTCGAGACGCTCGTCGCGCAGGTGCTCGGCCAGCTCCTCGAAGCACGACACGCCGAAGAGCGAGAGCATCCACTCGTTGACGACGAGCTTGCGCTCGAACGGCAGCTGCGGCTGACGCGTGGCGCGCGCCATCACTTACCTCCCATGGAGGCCGGGCGTTCGTCGCTGTGCGTCACTTGTGAGCGACAAATCAGTTTGTGCGTCACTTGCGTAATATAAGTGCCGTACCAACTGGCAGAAGGGGCGGAGGACTTCATCATGATCTCGCGGCCCCCTCCGCCACATCAAGGAGCTCCTCGAAGGCAAAGACGCCCGCACGACTACCTGCCGCCGCTTCGACCTCGCTCACGATATCGGCATTTCTCAGCACCTTGAGCAACCGTCGGGCGGCCGGCTCAGACACTCCCACCCGATTGACGAAGTCGCTCTTGGAGAAGACCGGCAACTGGAAGATGAGATCCAGGACACCAATCACTTGGGGCGACCTGGTGAGTTCAGGCAGCCGCACCTTCATCTCCTCGTAGAGCCGCATAATCGCGCTTGCTCGGGCGAGGTTGTCTTCCGCCTGTACGCGCACGCCCTCGAGGAAGAAGGCGCACCAACCGGTCCAATCGTCGTCGCGGGAGACAGCGAGCAGGCGGTCGTAGTACTCATCACGTCGAGCTTCGAAGTAGGCGCTGATGTAGAAGATGGGGCGATGGATGAGGCCGGCCTGCCACATGAACAGCGGAACAATCATCCTGCCCACGCGGCCATTGCCGTCCAGGAACGGATGCAGCGCCTCGAACTCCGCATGGACAACAGCCAGCTGGACGAGGCGGTCCGGCTGTTCGGCGTGCAGGTACTGCTCCCAGCGCGCCATGGCGTCCTCAAGCCGGTCAGGGTCGACGGGCACGAAACGAGCCGTCTCGATGGTGCAGCCCGGCGCGCCGATCCAGTTCTGGTCCGTGCGGTAGCGCCCGGGTGACTTGTAGGTCCCGCGTACACCTTCGAGCAACACGCGGTGTGCTTCCTTGATGACCCTCCCCGACAGCGGCATCGTCTCAAGCTGCCGCTGCGCCTCTCGCACGGCCGCACGGTAGTTGAGCACCTCCTGGATGTCCTCGCGCCGCGCCTCGTGCGCCGCCTTCCGACCGGCCTCGTACTCCAGAACCTCACCCATCGTGGCCTGCGTGCCCTCGATGCGCGAGGAGAGCACCGCTTCGTTCGTGGTGAGCGGCGAAAGAAGAACGTCCGGGTTGGGCATCGCACGCAGCAGGCCGTCGAAACGCGCCACCGCGGCCGAGGACGGGCCCACCAGCGGTATGAGTCGCTCCCAGTCGATCTGCCGCGGCGGGAAACGCCCTTCGTGGTAGTGGACCGCTCCCATCACACGTCCTCCACGTCGAACATGAGCCGGAAGAACTCCTCCTCAATCAGGCGCACCTTCCAACGATCATCGGCGTCCTTCAGGTTCTCCAAGTTGTTGTCGCCGTTGACGTAGATGAGGTCGAACTCGCTGTCCTTGGCCGAGTAGCCCTGCTTGGTGAACCACTCATCGAGCACGAGGTTGTCCTGCTCGATGCCGTCGGCCTCGTCCCCGCCCGGGCGCGTGCGCCAGATGACGAGCACCTTGCGTCCGTCGGGCGTCTCACCCTCGACCGTGCGGAACCACCAGCGGCCATCGGCTTCCTGCGCGAGGCGCCCATTCAAACGCAGCCGACCCTCATCGTCGCGTTTGAAGGCTGCCGAGAAAGTGTGAGGCGCTGCGATATGGCGCACCGTGAGACCGAGCAGCCAGTTGAACGTCTCGATCAGATCGACGGTCACCTCACGACTCTCATCCGAGCCAGGTCGCTTGACCTTGAGCGCGTAGTAGCGCGGATCCGCGAACTCCGACACGGTCAAGAGCGAAGCGCTCCCACGGCTCTCGACATCAAGCATGTAGCCGAGGAGGTACTGCTCCTTCATGCCCCCCGCCCCCTGCGCCGGCGGCGTGTCGAGCAGCGATTGCTGCGCCTCACCGCGCTGGAGCACGAGGTTGTTGAGCGTCTCCTCGTAGGACTCGAGGCGCAGCACCTTGAAGACACGCGGTGAGCGTGCAGTCTCCTCCGGCGCGGCGAGGCGCTTCGGTCTGCCGTCCTTCCACTCCGGGGCGAACGTGACCTTCTTCAGGCGGGGAAGGAGCACCGTCTCGAAGTGGTCGCCCATCTCGACGAGGATGAACTTGCGAGAACCGCCGTCTTCGCGGTTGAGGTTGATGACGGCGTGGCCGGTCGTGCCGGAGCCGGCAAAGAAGTCCAAAGCGACGTCTCTTCGTAGCGCCACCTGTTCCAGCAGCATGCCCAAGAGACGACTCGGCTTCGGGAATTGCATTTCGAGCGAACCATACAGATTCCGAATCTCCTCCGACCCATGAGCGGTGAAGACACCGCCGACTACGGAGGAGAAGCCCGTGAACTCATCCTTCAATTCCTGCAGGAAGACCTTCTCTCGTGGCCGACCCTCTGGGTTTCCGGGAAAAAGAATCCTCCCTTCGGCAACGAGGGCCTTCATTCGGCTGGGCGAGTACCGCCAACCGGTGTGTGTCGGACAAGGGTGCCTGTGCCCAGTGCCGGGATCGGTAATCTCGTAGTGGAGATTCGGGCGTTGCTCCGCGGTCGCCAACCCCAAGATACTTCGACTCATCCACAGCCCCCGGCTGTCGTTGTCCGGGTTCTTGTATTTCGACAGATCCTTCTCTGCCCCTCGGAATCGCGATCTCTCTGAGCGGCCAAAGGCCAAGACGTATTCGTGGTCGTTCGACACGCCCGTCACTGCGCGACTATCAAGAAACTGCCGACTCTTCCAGACGAGCTGCGAAATCAGCGCGGTGCTTCCCGGAAGCTCCTCCACCACGAGCCGGAGCCGGTGCGCTTCGGTGTCGTCGACAGACACAAACACAACTCCGTCATCTGTCAGAGTGGGCACGGAAGCTGAGATCCGATCCGCGAGAAGAGAAACCCAGCTCGAGTGCTGATACCGATCCTTGTAGGCGAAGCCATCATTGCCCGTGTTGTACGGCGGGTCGATGTAGATGCACTTGACCTGCTCGCGGTATCTCGCCTGCATCAGAGAGAGCGCCTGGAAGTTCTCGCTGTGGAACAGTGTCCCGTCGGTGACACTGTCGAGATCCCCAAGCGCATCGAGCAACCGTGCGACGAACTCCTCGTTGAAGTGGCGCGTGTCGATCATGAGCGTGGGGTAGGCTGCAACGAACTCCGGGCTCAGCGGCTCCGAGTACGCCGGTCGCTCGAGGTTCGCCTCCAGGTTGTCGAGGCCATGGAGCTGCACCCACTCGGCACGCTGTGCGTCGTTCCCTGCAGCCTCGGCGATAAGCTCATCTCGCACCGCGGCATCCTGAATCCCGAGAATCGTCGCGATCGAGACGCACCAGCTCGTCTCAGTCACGAACTTCTTCTTGAGCCAGAGCTTCTTCTGGAAGTCCTCGAGCTGGGCCAGGAACTCGATGATCTTGAGCGCGATACGGCGGATGACCTTAATCTTGGACAGGTACTGCTCGACGCGCGGGGCGCTCTCCTCGTCGACGTCGTCGAGACGCATGACCTCGCTCTTGAGGTAGAAGTCGAGCTCGCGACGCAGGAAGCCGCCAAGGTCCTTGTGGATGAAGTAGTCGAAGGTGTTGCGCGCCGCATAGCGATCCAGGTGCGCGCGCAGCCGTGAGTAGTCGGCCAGCGAGCCGTCCGCCTTCGTGTGCCTCTCACCAAGCGCAGATAGCCAACGCGCAAGCGCCGGATCATCGGTCGCGAGCACACGCTCCACTGCTGCACCGAGCAGGTCCTTCTGCGCCGGCGGCTTGTCCTTGCCGTCTCGGACTGCATCCGGCCAGTCGGCCACGGTCGCTGGGCGGTACTCGAAGCGGACGACGAGTTCGGCTGCGCCGGACTCACCCGGTTCCTCGGCCATGATGTCATCTGCAGCCAGCACGAAGACGCGCTTCTTGCCCTGGGTCTCCTTGACGTTGCCGTGCTCGCCCTCCGCCGCATCGACCAGCCTGAAGTGGACACGCATCGAGTCCGCAGCGTCGTCAGGACGCAGGCGGAACGCATAGTCGCGCAGATACTCGGCGGTCTTGATGTAGTACTGGTCGTGGTTGGCCCAGTGGAGCTTGACCTCTTCGCCCTCGTACGGGATCGCATAGACACCCTCTTTGTAGCGGCGCAGCGAGATGAAGTCGCCCTCCTGGTAGTACCGCGAGAAGAAGCGGTACAGGTGATCGTACACGTCGGCCTCGAGCGCGCCGATGTCCACGGCCTCGTTCTCCAAGCGCGACCGCAGCTCTTGAACCTTGGGCAGAGTGTCAGGATTCGCGCCCAGCGCCGTCGCCTGCGTGAGTGCCTCGTCGAGCTCAGCCTGAAGCGCTGCTTTGTCGGCCGGCTGGTAGGCGGCAAGCGCATCCTTAGCCTGCGGCAAGAGGTCGTTCTCGAGAAACGCCGTGATCTCGCTGCTGCGGGCGTGCAGGATGCGATAGATGCCGAAGTCGAGCTCCGGCTGGTCGAGCTGGAAGAGCTCGCGCAGCTTGGCGATCAAGCGGTCGTAGCGGGCACTCATTCAGGCGGCTCCTTCGATTCCGGGCCTAGACTACGGTCCATTCTATGATGAACAAGGGCTCTGACACGGTTCGCTGCGAAAGTCGGGACTCCAGTTCATCGATGAGCGCATCGCGCCTCTCCATGATCTCGTCCTCGACTCGGAAGATGTCCTGGCGCTGCCGGCGCTGCTTGCGCTCGAGCTGCTGGAGCCGCTGCTGGATGTCGTGTTGCGCCTGCAGCGACTCGGCCTGACGCGCATCCCGGCGCAACGCCTTGATCTGTTCCTTGGTGTCTTTGAGCGCTTTCTCGGTGGCCACCACCATATCGTCGGCCCACTGCTCCAAGCGCTCCCGAGCCTCGTTGAAGTGACGGCTGTTGGCCTCGAGCGACCGGCTGATCGTGGCATCGGCATGTCGGCGAGACTCGGCTTCGAGCATGGCGCGCGTCCGCTGCGGGGTCGGGCCTGCCTCGAGCACACGACCGCCCACGGCGAAGAGCTTCTGCGCGGTCTCCGCGTCGAGGGTCTCGCCAGCATCTGTCACCGCGGTGAACAGCAGATGCTCCTCGAGCTCATAGCTGTCGATGGAGAGTCGCTGCAGCGTCAGGTAGCCACGACGGCCTCGCAACGCCTCAACGGAGCTGATACGGGCCGGATGACCGGTCACGTCGAACTCAATGCACGCCTGCGGGGTGGGAAGATCCTTAGCCCGCTCGATGACGTGCTCCCCCAGGGGGTGAGAGAGCCGGTACAAGTACGCGTCGTGCGCTTGATCCTCGTGCGCCTCACCTGAGGGCTCATTCTTGGAGATCAGGTGATACCGCCCGAGTCGAGCGTCGTCGTAGGGGCGCTTCAGTAGGTCGAACGTGAGCGAGCCGTCCGAGAACCGCGCGTACGACTCAAGCATGAAGCGCGTGAGCGACCAGAAGCGCCTCCCCACGCGGTCGAGCTGGGCCTGCGTATCCGCCAGCCTCAGCCGAAGTCGCTCGTGAACATCCTCGTCGAAGTGCTCCAGCAGTAGCTTGCGCGTGTCATCCAATCGTCCGCGAATCTGCTCGTCAAGCTCAGACTGGAGCCGCGCGAACGCTGCGTCGATCTCCTCGGCGGTTCTACACTGCTCGTAGATCTCGAGTATCCGATGCTCGAAGTCGACACCCGACTCAATAGCCCCAAGCACGTCATCTGACGCCCCAAACACTCCACTGAAGAGGCGGAACTTGTCCGACAGTAGCTGCAGAACGCGACGATCGACGTCGTTGCGCTCATTCAGGAAGTTGACTACGACGACATCGTGCTTCTGCCCGTAACGGTGACAGCGGCCGATGCGCTGCTCGATACGCTGCGGGTTCCACGGCAGGTCGTAGTTCACCACCAGCGAGCAGAACTGCATGTTGATTCCTTCAGCGCCTGCCTCGGTCGCGATCATCACGTCCGCATGGTCTCGGAAGTGCTCGATCAGCGCCGTGCGGACGTCGACGTCTCGGGAGCCGGTCACTCGCCCGGAGTCCGCATTCTGCGCCAGCCAGGACTGGTAGATGCGCGCGGTGTCCGGACCGCTGTTCGTGCCGTTGAAGACGACGACGCGGCCGTCATACCCGTGCGATGCTACGAACGCCGCCAGGTAGTCCTGTGTCCGACGTGACTCGGTGAACACGAGTGCCTTGCGCTGCGCGCCCAGCTCGCCTAGCTTCGCGAAACCGCTCGACAGCGCGGTGAGAAGCGCGCGGGCCTTCGTGTCCTCGGTGATGCTGCGCGCCCACCCGGCCAGCCGGTCGAGCTCCACAATCTCCTCGGCAAGACGCACGCGGTCGATCTGCTCGGCCTGCTCGCCGTCGGGCGACTCATCGAGATCGCCGACCTCTTCGCCGAAGAACTCCTCGAGCAACTCCTCCTCGACCTCCTCGCCGGCGATCAGCATCTCAGCCAGTTCGGCGCCGGTGGTCGTGCTGCGGTTGTCGCGCATGGCTTCCAGCCGCAGCCGCAACGTGTCCAACGTGGCGGCGATGGCCACCGGAGATGAGGCGAGCAGTTTGCGCACGATGAGTGCCGTGAGGTGGCGTTGCCGCTCCGGCAGCGCGTAGCTGTCCGGCCGCTCGAGGAAATCCGTCACCGCCTCGTATAGCGCCTGCTCGTGATCGGTAGGACTGAAGGGCACGGTGATGGGCAGGCGATCGGTGTAGCGGATGTACTCGATGACCTGATTCCTCAGGGTCCGCTTCACGAAGCTCGATAGCCGTCGGCGCAGGCCGGCAAGATCGCCGCCGGCGTTCGTGTAAAGGGAGCGAAACGAGTCGACATCACCGAAGAGTCGCTCGTCAATGAGCGTCGAGAGCCCATACAGTTCCAGCAGCGAGTTCTGCAGCGGCGTCGCGGTAAGCAGGAGCGTCCGTCGGCCGGCGGTCGCTTGGCGAATCGCCCGCCCTGTGCGATTGCTGGGCCGGTAGGCGTTACGCAGCTTGTGCGCCTCGTCGATCACCACAAGGTCCCAGTCGACGGCATGGATGCGGTCCTCCAGGCGCGCCGCGTACGGCATGGAAATGATGGTCACGCCGTGTTGGGACAGCGGATCTCGCCCCTGCGCGACGGCCTGCCTCAGCGATTTCGCGTCCAAGATGAACGCGGGGAGGTTGAACTTCTCCTCGAGCTCGAGCGCCCACTGCTTCCGTAGCGACGCCGGGCAGATGACCAGCAGGCGGCGCCGGCGTTCGGCCCAGAACTGGCACAGGACGATGCCGGCTTCGATGGTCTTGCCCAGACCGACCTCATCAGCCAGCAGGGCGCCGTTGGACAGCGGGGATTCCAAGGCGAACAGCGCTGCTTCGATCTGATGTGGATTGAGGTCGACCGAAGCGTCGAACAACGCGGACGAAAGCCGGTCGAGACCCTCGGGAGCGCGCCTCGTGAGGTCGAAGGCGTAGTACTTCGCGTGATATGGAGTGATCCGGGTCTTCAGCACGTGCCTCTCACACTCGACTCCGGTCTGCGGTGCCGCGCGCGGCTTTCTGAACTGCATATGAACGCGTCCTGCTAGTCACTATGAGATGGCCGGCCCGATCCGTGTATACGTGGATCGTCCGCGAGGAACGGGCCCGCGGCGCCGACAGACGGAAGGACCGGCCACGAATGAGCTTACACACATCGGACTCGACGTGCACAAGAACACGATCGCCGTGGCGGTGCTGCCTCCTGGGCCGCGCAGTGCCGCCTGAACGCCACGTACCGCAGGGTGGCGGCGAGGAAGGGTGCGCACACGGCCGTGGTCGCCACCGCGCGCGAGCTCTCCGGCTTCGTCTGGGGGCTCATGACGGGCAACCTCGGGCCAGCGAGGTAGGCCACGACATGCATGCGGGCGGGCGCCATATTCCGGAGAGATCCTCGATCACGTTATGCGACTCCAGTAAGCGCGCGTCTAGTACTCCAAACCGTAAGTTCGCTCACGTAACCGTCCCTCCTCACGCCGCGGCCCGCACCGCCGTATCCGATAGCTTCGCCATGAGTTCGGCGAGGTCGTCGCGGGTGAACTTCCAGTCGAACGGTGCGGCGATCCCCT
>JAUXNU010000008.1 GCA_030682655.1 Actinomycetota bacterium
TTGGCGATCTTCTCGCGGAGGTGGGCGCTCGCTTCTTCGGTACCGGCGTGAGCATGGGGGCGGCTCACGCACCGGAGGATGGCAACGAGCTGAGGACGCTGACCCGCGTGGCGGATTCGCGTATGTACGCTGCGAAGACCGTCGGCCACGCGCCCGGCTAGCCGTCCAACAACGGCATCCAGACGGACAGCGCGTCGCGCTGCCGCTGATGCCGCAGACGTTGGACATAGGCCCGCAGCCCCCTTTGACTCGGAACTAGGTATCGCATATGATACCGACATGAGCCAGCGAGTCGTCATCGACACGAATGTGATCATCTCGGGTCTGCGCAGTCGGAAGGGCGCGTCATTCCGCATCCTTCGGATGATCGGCTCGGCGGAGTTCGAGATCGCGCTGTCGGTGCCGCTCGCACTCGAGTACGAGGAAGTTGCCAAACGCGAGAGCGCGGAGCTGGGGCTCTCCCACGCGGACGTGGATGTGCTGATGGAGTACTGGTGCGGCATCGCACACCTCCAGGATATCCACTTCCTGTGGCGCCCAGTGTTGCGCGACCTTGAGGATGACCACGTCCTCGAACTGGCGGTTGAAGCAGGATGCGCACTCATCGTCACACACAACGTGCGTGACTTCGCCGGCTCGGAGGCGTTCGGGGTCACGGCGATCCGGCCCGGTGAGTTCTTGAGAAGGATAGGAGTCGAATCATGAGCACCATCAGCCTGCGTCTGCCCGATTCCCTTCACAAGAAGGTTCGGGAGCTCGCGAAGTCTGAAGACGTGTCCATCAATCAACTGATCGCGACCGCGCTCGCAGAGAAGATGTCGGCGCTCATGACCGTCGACTATCTCAGGGAGCGCGGCGCGCTGGGCGATCGCGCGAAGTACGACGCGGTACTCGCCAAGGTGCGTGACGTGGCGCCGGACGACGGCGATGAACTGCCATGTCCAACAAAGGGATCAACCTGACAACGCTTCGCGTTGCAGGTTATCCCTAACACGTTGATATGAGATGGCCAGTCAACCTCGTAGGTCTCATGGTGGTCTTCGCCCTTGAGTAGATGCAAGCGGGCGGGCACATGGGAACGGCGATCGACCATGCTGATATCCGGGGATTGGAACCCCACATCTCGGTCC
>JAUXNU010000009.1 GCA_030682655.1 Actinomycetota bacterium
CGGGCGCTAACCGGACAGATCGGCCGGCCTGCTGCGCTGGTTGATGGCTGCGCAGACCGGCCTCTTGCTAACCCCACCAACCCCAGCTCAGATCACCAGAGGACTCTCGTTATGGCTGGATGAGAAACGGGGGTCACGTCAACAGACACGCGACCGTCCGGAGTTCGGACCGCCAGGGACGTTGAGGACTTCAGGACATCGTAGAGGGCTTCGACAAGCGTTCCGTCCTCGCAGATGCGCGAGACGATGGGCGTGGGCTTCGCGGTGGCCATGACACCAGTCTGGGTCCTGGCCCCCCGCCGTCGTAGAGGGCACTTCATGCTGACGGCGCTTCAGGTGCCCCCTGGCCCGGAAGCCGCGTGGACGGCAGGCTTTCCGAATGGAAAGCGACCGCAAGCCGGGTGATCTGATCCTCGACCGCTACCTGCCGAACGCCACACCGGAGGCACGCGAGGAGGCGCGGGAGGTGCTTCGCAAACACGCTCTCTTGCTCATCCGCTGGGGCGAGCGAGCACTGTTTGAACGAGCCGCCAATTCGCCAGAATCCGCTAGGCGCCGTAAAATCGATGAACCGTCTCTATGAAGGCATACTTCGCCTACACCCGCGTCTCGACAGTGAAGCAGGGCGAGCGCGGCTCATCACTTCAGGAGCAGAAAAGCGCCATCGAAGCGTATGCCTCTCGGCACGGCCTTCTCATTGCGGACTGGTTCGAGGAGATGGAGACCGCCGCCAAGATCGGACGGCGGATGTTCAACCGGATGCTCGCTGAGCTTGGCAAGGGCCAAGCCGCCGGGGTCATTATCCACAAGATCGACCGCAGCGCCCGCAACCTCAAAGACTGGGCGCATCTAGGCGAGCTGATCGACCAGGGCGTCGAGGTCCACTTCGCCCACGAAAGCATCGACCTCGCCTCGCGCGGCGGCCGGCTTTCGGCCGACATCCAAGCGGTCGTATCCGCCGACTATATCCGCAACCTCAAACAGGAGGTCCGCAAGGGCTTCTACGGACGCCTCAAGCAGGGCTTCTACCCCCTCCCAGCCCCTGCAGGCTACCTCGACCGGGGAAAGGCCAAGGCCAAGGAAATCTGCCCGCTGAGGGGGCCGCTCGTTCGAGAGGCGTTCGAGCGCTACAGCACGGGGCGCTACACGCTCGACACCTTGCGCGCCGAAATGCACGCGCGCGGCCTCGTCGGACGGACCGGACGCGGGTTCTCCAAGAACGGCATCTCGTGGATACTCCGCAACCCCTTCTACATGGGCATCATTCGCATCGCGCGAACCGGCGAGACGTTTGAGGGCTGCCATCAGCCGCTTGTAACCAAAGCATTGTTCGAGCGAGTCCAAGGCATCCTGTCGGGACGACTGAGCGAAGCGGTGGAGCGCCATGATTTTGTGTTCCGCCGGCTGATCCGCTGCGACGGTTGCGGTCGGTCGCTCGTCGGCGAACGCCAGAAGGGCCACGTCTACTATCGTTGCCATATGCCCACCTGTCGCGGCACCTCACTTCGCGGAACGAATATCGAGCAGAGCGTCAGGGAGCTTCTGGCATTGCTGGCGTTCGATGAGGCTGAACTAAAGGAGCTGCGCGACCTGGCTGCCGATGCAATGGCCTCTGAGGTCGATGAGGCGGCGACGAGGCGCGATCAGCTCCACATGGCCGTGGGCAGGTGCAACGACCGCCTCACGCGCCTTACAGACGCGTTCCTCGACGCCACGATAGACAAGGAGACATTCGAGCACCGGAAGGCGGCGCTGCTTGTCGAAAAGCGCGGTCTCCTCGACGCCTTGGAGAGCCCGAACACCAAGGGGCCAGCCTCCGACCTCCTCGAAAAGCTCGAACTCGGCCAAACGGCTTACCTGCGGTTCGATTCTGGGTTTGCGCCGGAAAAGCGCGATGCGGTTCAGGATGCGACCTCGAACCTTGTCGCACAGGGAAAAACGCTAGGCTTTGCCTTGCGATTTCCGTTCGACGAGATCGCCAAATGGCGAATTTCTCACTGCGGTGGACCGTTTCGAGTCGAAACTCGAAAGGAGGGCACTTTATTCGTGCCCTGCATACCAACAGGAACTCGACGCACGGGCACGCTCAACGCGATGAAGTTGTATCAAAAACTCGTGGCAAGCGTACCCAAGGACGCGAAGGTTGCTTGATCAAAATTTCCAGAGAACTCAGGCTGGGGGTCTATGGAAACAAACCACCTACCCGGCCATCGGCCCGGCGACCTCATCATTGATCGCTACATTCCGAACGCCACGTCCGAACAACGAGAAGAGGCCCGAGAGGCGCTTCGCAAGCACGCACTTCTTCTCATTCGCTGGGGTGAGCGGGTCTTAGACGAAAGTGGTGTGTCGGGAAATCGACCCTGCACAAAAGACCGAGGCCGACACCGAAACGCGATGATAGGATACCCAGATGGCAAAGCTTCAACGGGTACCGCTTCTCGCGGAACTATTCGCGGAAATAGCCCCGAGGATTGGGGCGACGCTACTCGTCGAACCAAACTGGGGAATCGCGGGGCAAATCTCCTTCCCGTCGGGCCGAAAGCGGTATTTTCGCTTCTCTAGCATTGACCTGAATTCGCTTGGGTCGTCCGAGGTTGCGAAGGACAAGGACTACGCAAACTTTTTCATGCGCTCGATGGGGTACGAGACGATCCCCGGCGATACGTTCTACTCGCCGGCGTGGGGCCAAGCGATCGGCGTGGAGAAGGGTTTTGACGAAGCCTACATCTATGCCCGAGAGCTCGGCTTTCCCGTCATGGTCAAACCCAATAGCGGGAGCCAGGGTCGCAACGTCGTCGTTGCAGGTAACAAACGCGAACTGCGTTCCGCGCTGAAGGCGGCATTCACGGGCGATCGGGTAGCACTCGTTCAAAAGGTCATCGCCGGCCGCGACTATCGGATCGTCGTGCTCGATAACGACGTGATTTCTGCCTACGAACGCATCCCTCTCAATGTCGTCGGAGACGGCAAGCTTTCGATCAACGAGCTGATGGAAGCAAAGCAGCGGCTGTTCGTAGCGACAGGTCGAGACACGGTCCTAAAGATGGACGACCCTCGCATTGATAAGAAGATCGGCAGGTACGGCATGTCTCGGACGTCCGTCCCTCAAAAGGGGGAGACAGTCTACCTCCTCGACAATGCCAACCTGTCTTCCGGTGGCGATGCGGTGGATGTTACGTCTGGTATACACCCTTCAGTCGCGGCGTTGGCAGTAAGACTTACCAAGGACATGGGCTTACGCTTGTGCGGCGTAGACCTCCTGACTCCAGGGCCTCTAGACGCTCCGCTCAGCAGCTATTCGATCATCGAGATCAATGCCGCCCCCGGTCTCGACCACTACGCCCAAGTCGGCTCAGATCAGAAGGCGATCGTCGAAGCCATGTACCTTCGCGTGCTCCAAAGCATGGATCGCGACTAGTGAGGTCTCGATTCCATTCCTGAACTTGGAAGGACGAACGAGACCTAGTTATCCGATGGCGGCCCAGAATTTGGATAAGGGCGTCAAGGGGTCCCTTTATTCGATGTGCACCGTTTCGAGCCGAACCTCGAAAGGAGGGCATTCTATTCGTCCCAAGCGGCACCGGACACCCGAGGGTCAAGGGCGCACTGCTTGACCAACTCCTTGAAGCCCTGAAGCAATAGACAAGCAGTTCGATTCCGGTCCGGTGCACCGCGTCAGATCGTACCTCGGATAATGGGGGTGCTTGAGGCGGAACAGGAATCGAGTGCCCCCATCTAGCTCGCGGACACCGCTCCACCGCATCGACCGTTCAACGCGGGTTCTGTCCTGTCGAGGTAGCGGAGTCTGGAGGCCTCTCGCAGAGCAGTGATCAGCTCCGTTATTATTCACTTAGCTTATTACAGCACTTGTCGCCACAAATATATAATCTCGCAGGCATGAATTCTGTACCGGTGAATTCTGATAGTACCTTTTGGACAAGAGAACGTCAGCAACGTCCGTTCCGATAGGAAGGCTGTCGTATCTTATAGCAAATCCTTGAATCTCTACGGCTTTCCCGTTTAGCTTTGTAAGGTCTCGCTGAGACTGACCTGTTGAATTTATGACGCTGACGCATCGCTCTTGCTCGATCGTTGTGTAAGGATCGTATCCTCGTCGGTGAGGAAAAATCATCCACTCTCCGCCAGTCCACAACCAACCTTCTAGTTGGGTTGTGTCAGCGTTGAGCACTAGCTCGAAGTCTGGGTCGGGGACGCTGGCGCAAGCTGCCAAGGCAGCGCCGATAATCGTGCCGCATACAAATCTTTTTGTCTGCCGTTTGGCCCGATCTATCGACGACGACATCCGCCTCCTCCTCCTACTGGACGCGATGGGGCTGAACCCAACAATGTGATTGGTGCCGACCCACGGGCCGCACCCCTCCTCAGGACCCACGCCCCACCATCGTGCAATCCATACACGCTCCAACTCTGCGCGGAATCATAGTCTCCGGCTGCCGGCCAAGCAGCCGCCCATCTGGGGTGCGTGTGTATGAGAGCCAGTATGGTGGAGGGCATGGCAAAGCCTGGGCGGGGCACATTGGTGCCGAGTTCATTGCCGCAAGAGTCTCTAATAAATTCGGCTCGCGTTGGCACGAAAATGATCTGTCCACTTGCGGTTACCACCCAAAGCTGCTCGCGCGGGGCGGGGAGGTTGAAATTTAGGCGGACGTCAGCCAGTCGATTGGCCCTGCTGGCAGTTACTACAACCTCGTCTAGCTCAGCGGCACCGCCACCTTGACCGTCTCCTCCGGCCGAAGGCTGCCCTCCTGCGCCCTCGTCTAGATCGACCATGCAGGTCCCGTAGCCCACTTCATAGTATACGTTGTATGTAATGCCCCCGTACGTTTCTGTGATCCTGTCTATGCTAACAATGCAGCGATATTCTCTGGGAACCAACCCGGACGGATCCGCCCAGTTAACCGGATCCGCTCCCACATAGGCATACAGGTTCGAACCAGCCCCATAACCGATTGGATCAGTCTGTAGGAACCGCCCAGTCTGCGGGAGATAAGTCCGAGCTCGATAGTGGTAAGCCCCGGCTTCAGGCAGCCAAGCTTGGCCGGTGTACTGGAAACGGCCGGCATTGCCGGAGGCCGGGACACCGTATTCGTCATAGCGGTTAATGCTGGAGACCACACCGGTTGAGTTCGTCAGGGCCACCACCGAGCTCCGCTCGTCGGCCAGCAACCAGTCGCGGGTGGTCACGCCCGCGCCGGTATAGGCGGTCACAACACCGTCCAATCCGAGGCCTGGCACATAGCGGCGAGCCACCGCGCCCGACGCGTCATATTCCGTAACCAATTGCTGGCCTGCGTACTGGTAGCGAGTTGTCGTAGAGGAGACGGCGCTGGATGCCAGGCGGCTGAGCGGATCGAATACGAAGGCCGCAGCGGGTCCCCCGGAAGGAGTCGCCGCATTGAGGTTGTTGGCGGCGTCATAGCCATAGGTGTTGCCGAGGACTCCGGTGACGTTCTGGTTGGCGTCATAGGTCACTGAGGCTCCACCCGCCGTAGTGATCTGGTTCAGACCATTCAGCGTATAGGAAGTTCCACCGGTAGCGGGGGTCCAGACATAGTCGTCATTGCTGACTGTGCGTTCTACGATCTGGCCAGCGGGGTTGTAGCTATAGAGTATGCTCAAATCCTCGCCGGTACCGCTAGCGTCATGGGACAGTAGCTCCAAACGCGCCCAGTCATCGTAGTCAAAGCTGCTGGACGCCCCCGAGCCCCCGTTGCGGGTTACCCCGGTCAACTGACCAAGGTTATTATAGGCATAGGCCGCCAGAGCCACGGCTGCCGCGGGCGGTACATGCTGATCAATGCCAGCGACTGCGCCAGTCAGATCGTAAGCGTATTCGGCTTGGAAGCCATCAGGCCATTCGATTCGCATCAACCGGCCCGCGGGGTCATGGGTAAAGAGCATTGACCCCAAACCGGTCGTTCCCTGGCTTACAGGACGCGAAAGGGCGTCGTAAGCCGTGTTGACCGTGATCGATGATGGCACGGTGCTGATCGAAGTCTGCCGGCCCAGATTGTCGAAAGCGGCGGTCGACCCCGGCGTACCCGACGGCGGACCGACGTCTATAAGCCGGCCGAGGAGATCCCAAGTGTAGCTTGTAGTCCCGCCCGCCCTATCCCGACTGCTCGTTGGCTGGCCAGCAGCATTCCAAGTCCACGTCGCATAGTCGGTGGTTGAGGTTCCGCCCCCTGTGGAGTTGGGATAGCGCAACTTTATCAGCCGGTCGAAGGCGTCGTATTCCATAATGGACACATTACCTTGGCCATCAGTGAGGGATGCCGTCAGACCATTGGCGGTATAGGTCACACTCTCTGTCATGGAATCCGCCGTCCCGTAAGCCGAGGTCGACGTCAGAACTCGTCCGACAGCGTCATACGTACGCTGGGCGATGCGGTCTGGCCCGAACCCACCTGTCGAGGCCGCAGTGCAGGCAGAGGTCGGCAGCGACGAATAGCTGGCTGGGTTCATTCTAGTAGCAGTGCAGGACGGCCGGCCGGCGGTGTCATATGTCACGGACTGCACACCCGAGACTGCGCCGCCGGCCGAGAGCTGTCGCGCCTCTACCGGCCGGAAGAACTGCGCGGCGTCATAGGTGGTCTGGCTCTTCAGCAGAGGCGAAAAATTAGCCCAAGTCCCCCCTGAGGCTGTGCCGATCTCGGTCAGCGTGACTTGGCCTCGGCTGTTGTAAGTCAGGCGCTGGGCGCGGTTCAGCAGCGCGCCGCCACCATCGGGGTCGGGGCCGATAACGCCGATGAGCTGACGAGCATCATCGCGGATGAACGTGACCGTATCCGCCGTGCCCGACAGGGGGCCGTCCGCACTCGCGACGTCGCCGTCGGCTGTCCAGGTCGTGGCTGTGACGGCCATGGTAGGTATTGTGCCAGAGCCTTGGCCGATTGAGAGCGGAAGCAGGTTATTGGCTGATCCTGTGCCGGGATATGAGATGGTTGTCAGGATCTCATTGTCCGCGCCGTCGCAGCTGGTGCCGGTGGAGCAGGCAGACACCTCGATCGGCAAGACGATGGCCGAGCCGTTGACGAAGGTCGAGGTGCCATTGTGATAGCGGGCCTGAAAGTCATCGTAGGTGAAACGGGTCTGGGGCCGCGGTGCGCCGCTGGTTGGGGCAGGGGCCGTGACGCTGACTAGCTGGCCGGTGGTTTCATCCCAGTCGTAGTCGGTGACGGCGCCAAGCGCATCGGTAGTAGAAAGCGGTCGATTGCAGGTAGCGGGAGTGATGGGTGAAACAGTGCAGTCGGCCGGGTATGTTGTGGAGGCCGTGATGGCAGCAATGGTGTTGCCCTTCGAGGTCCAAGTTGTGCCGGTGAGATTGCTACGGGCTCCGTAGGTATAGCTGGCGTAGTCGCCCTCGGGCTGGGTCACACGGGTGACGCGCAGATCGGAATCGTATTGGTACGACCAAGTGTTGGATAGCGCATCGGTCGCCGATGTCAGGCGGCCGGTGGTCATGTCGACTACCGCTGTCAGAGACTGGCCGAGAGGTCCGGCGACGGAAGTGGTCTGGTTCGTTCCGCTGGTCGAATAGCCATAGGTCCAGGCGCCCGAGGCGTCGGTAACGGCGTTGACGCGGAAGTCGGGCGAGGCGTTGTAGGCGACGGCGACATCATCCGCCGTTGCGCCGGGATAGCGGACGGTGGCGAGCTGGGTGTTGCTGTAGCTGTAGGTAGTGACCCGGCTTGATTGGTCAGTCGCTGTGAGCGGTGGTTCCGCGCTGTCATAGCTGACGCTCGGCCAGGTTTCGGTGAAGCTGGTGCAACTGTCCGCTGAGGCATCACACCAGTCGACCGCCAGGTTGATGCCGCGGACATTGGCAACCCGCCAGTACGCTGCATTCTGGGGGTCGTCCGACCCATAGGCATATTTGATCATATAGCCGCGATTGGTCGTTACGGCAGAAATACGAAACACGGGTCGCCAGTCGACGCAGCGGCCGCCCATGTACTCGAAGCACTTTTGCCTCTCTTGATAGGTGTAGGTGATAACCGACCCGTCCGTGGAGGTGACGCTAGTCGGCAAGCCGCCAGTCGCACCGTACGGATTGTCGTCTGGAGATAGCGCGGGAATGTCAAAGATGGTGACATTTCCGTAGCGATCCGTGATCGTGGTGGAGCCGACGTCCATAATTACTGTCGAGCCGTTATCGTACTTGGAGACCCAGGTCAGGCCCGTCGCAGTGTCGGGAACGAACAACTCGGAGATCGGCCCTACGCTAACGATCATCTCGCCCGGTTGGAAACTGATTCCACCGATCAGAGAATCGCGCCAACCGTTGTTGGTCCAAATCCGACCATAAGCTAGGCCACCCGCGCCGGGCTGGCCGATGACCACCTCGGTCGTGCCAAAGTTGAAGCTCCCGGTGACAAGATCCACTCCGCGAGGATCAAGTGTGTAGTGATCGGGTGGAATCGGCTGCTGCTGGGCCGATACGGCGGTGGCCAAGGCTGCAAACGACAGGCCAGCGAGCAAGCCTGCAATCACGTTAAGTCGCCGCATTAGAAACACCCCCCGCCGGTTACAGTCCCTGACCAGCGGGTCACGCCACCGCTCTTCACCTCAAAGGTCCCGTCGCTGTTTAGGAACAGCTCGGCCCCGGCGTAGGAGCCAGTATTGCTCTGCCAAAGGATGGTCCCGGCCACATCGCGGACGACGAGATTGCCGTTGGTCTCCATCCGCGCATACAGCGAACGACCCGTGCCAGTGCAGCTGTGCTGGACCACACCTGAGGGACCGGTCACCACCAGATCGCCGCTCGGCTGCAAGGTCAGAGTGTAAGAGCCGTTGGCGATCGACTGGGTCGGCACCAGGCTCTCGCCGCTCAAGAGCTTGCCAGCGACTGTGGGGCCTGTCGTCGCATAGGCGTCGCGGGCCGTGCGATTGTCGGCGTCATCCAGTGCATAGCTGGCGTAGGCTCCCGACGTCGGCCTCGCCGTAGTCGCGGCGATGAGCCGTCCGTTTGCATCATAGAGATAGGTCTGGGCGTCTTGCGCCAAGACTGGGGAAGCGAGCGCTGCCAGCGCTGAAACCCATTTGAGTAGTGACCGCATGATACCGCTCCCCCTCAGATTGCATCGTTCGCCCAATAGGCGAGGGAGTCAATATGGCAGAGCTATGCGTCGTTTTCGGTCGTAGCCTCTGGGCCCCTGCGTGGTTCTGGGCAGGAGGCCTCTGCGAGCTTCATGCGCCTTACGCATAGAGTGCCCCCTGTCGCCAAGCGCGACCGCCGCGGATGATGTCCGCAGAGCTGTCCCGACTTCCTTCGCGCCGGAGAGTGCCGTGTTCGCACGGCCTTCCCCGGCACGAAGGAGGGCCACATCATGGACAGCACCGTTCATTCACACAGCACCAGCAGCGTCTACGAGACCATCACGGACTCGATCATCCTCGCGATCGAGCAGGGAGCCAGCGACTTTGTCATGCCCTGGCATGGAGGAGGTGCGGCGGTTGGGAAGCCAACCAATGCCCTCACGGGGGCAACCTACCGGGGCATCAATGTCGTGGCGCTCTGGGCCGAAGCCTGCGTCCGAGGCTACGGCTCCGGACATTGGGCGACTTATCGACAATGGGCGACCCTCGGAGCCCAGGTCAGGCGCGGCGAGCAGGCATCCACCATCGTCTTCTACAAGAAGCTCGAAGCCAACGAGCCGGAAGAAGGCGAGGACGTGAACGGGCGTCTCGTCGCCAGAGCGTCGCCCGTGTTCAACGCCGAACAGGTCGACGGATGGGCGCTCGATTTGCCGCTCCAGACCTCGCTTGTAAGGCGCATCAATGCCGTTGAGCAGTCTGTAGCTCAGATCGGGGCAGAGATCCGAGAAGGTGGCTCGGTCGCCGCCTACATCCCGTCCGAGGATTACATTCGGATGCCGGCGACCGCGAAATTCGTTGGCACGCCCACCAGCACGCCAACGGAGTCCTACTACGGCACGCTTCTGCATGAGCTCACGCATTGGACGGGAGCGCCCCACCGTCTGGATCGCACATTCGGCAAGCGCTTCGGCGACGACGCCTATGCGATGGAGGAGCTCGTGGCGGAGCTCGGGGCGGCGTTCCTCTGCGCCGACTTCTCGATCTCGAACGAGCCCCGGCCCGATCACGCCGCATACCTCTCAGGTTGGCTCTCCATCCTCGATACCGACAAGCGAGCCATCTTTGGTGCAGCTCGTCTGGCAAGCGAAGCGGCGACCTACCTGCGGGTAGGAGCCGCGCCCTACTGACCCTCAGCCCCGACCCCGGTCGGGGCTGATTATTAATCGCTCACGTCCGACAGCTCGGGACCGGCCAGATGCGCGCTCCATAAAGTGCCCTCGGGCCAAGCCGAGGCCTAGGCGCACACTACTTGAATGCCAAGCGACCCGAGAGACGCAGTCTCATACTTCGGCCGAACCAACTTCCATCGCCGGGGCCTACGTTTCGGCATACGGCAAACCGACCGGCTGTCGCATGTGTACGTGATCGGCAAGACGGGCGTCGGCAAATCGACGCTCCTTGAGGTGCTCGCGCGACAAGACTTGGCGGCGGGACGCGGGTTCGCCCTTATCGACCCGCACGGGGACTTGGCGGAGCGCCTTCGCGATGAGGCGCGTCCAGTCCTAGGGGAGCAGCTCAACTATCTGGACGCTGCCGATCCAACCCAGCCCCTCGGCTACAATCCGCTGCGCCGGGTCCGTGACGATAAAATTCCGCTCGCAGCCTCGGGCTTTCTCGACGCCCTGAAGAAGCTGTGGCCGGACGCATGGGGAGTGCGCATGGAGCATGTGCTTCGCAACAGCCTCTATGCGCTTCTGGAGCGGGACGGATCGACGCTTACCGATATTCTCCGGCTCTATTCCGACGAGACTTTTCGCAAACAGGTTGTCGCCAGCATACGCAACACCGTTGTCCGGCGCTTCTGGACCCATGAATTCGCCCTGTATCCCGACCGCCTTCGCGCCGAGGCGTGCGCGCCCATTCAGAACAAGCTGGGCGCGCTCCTGACCGATCCGCGCCTCTATCGCGTCTTGGTCGCGCCCGAGCGCGACATTCATTTCCGCAGGACCATGGACGAAGGCGGGGCGCTCGTCGTGAACCTGGCCAAGGGACGGCTCGGCGAGGATGGTGCGGCCCTCTTGGGCGGCTTCATCGCCTCGACCATAGGGCTTGCGGCACTAAGCCGGGCCGAAACGCCGGCCGAGGCCCGCCGGCCGTTCTTTCTCTACATCGACGAGTTCCAGAGCTTCACCACGCTTGCGTTCGTGAACATGCTCACGGAGATGCGCAAATACGGCGTGGGCCTGACACTGGCACATCAGCACCTGCACCAGCTTGAGCCGGATATCCGACACGCCGTCCTGGGCAACGTCGGCACCGTGATCTCATTTCGCGTCGGAGCGCAGGACGCCGAAGTGATGGCGAGGGAGTTTCAGCCGACGTTTGGCGTCCTCGACCTGATCAGCCTCGCCAATCGCGACCTCTATGTGAAGGTGATGATCGACGGCACGCCGAGCCCGCCATTCAGCGGACGCACGACCCCTGTCGTCAGGTTTCCATCAGCTGCGAAACGTCCGGCTAGAGAACACTGACACCAACGGCCGCCGTTGTGATGGCCAGAGTTGATCCGCCAGCGCAGCCTTTAGGAACGAATGAGTTTGGATAAGGCATTGAGGGTCGCGAGATGATCGTCTATCGCCGCGGTCCGCTGATCGACGGCGGCCTGATCGCCCCCGACGCGGTAGGCATAGCGACGATCCACCTTCAGAAATTCGCGGAGAGCTTCAACGCGAGAGGTCAAGCTGGCGGACTGGTCTGTCACGGGAAGGCTCCGGTTCTGGTTTGCCAGTGCCTGCGAACGGCGGCGTCCCGCAATACTAGCTTGCTTCCATCCTTGCACGATGTCGCCGCAAATCTTCGGACTGCGCTACACCGCGATTGGCGACGCGTACCAATGGCGAGACTGATAGCAGTTCGCGGGCTCCGGCGCATTGAGGTAAGCGAGCCGATGGGCCGCTCCGGTTAGAAAGTCGCTCGCACCCCTGAGGCCGGTGAACGCCGCGTGGACCTCAGTAGCCGAATGTTGGCCAACCAAATGATCGGCGCAAATTTGGATCATCGCTGCGAAGACATCCATCTGAGCTGACGGCAGTCGAACGTTAGCCAGGATAGTGCCCATCCTTGAAACCAAGTTGAGATCGAGATGAAACTGATCCTTCACCGCTTGGCCGAGATCGAGCTTGGCACCTATCTGAGCGTGGAAGACCGGATGGGCGAAGCGCGCCTCATCCATATCGTAGTGGGCCCCGTAGACTTGTTCGAGGTCGGGGCCGCGACGCTTAAAATAGGCGACGTTAGTGCCGTAGCTCTGGGTCTTCAACGGGGCCGCACCAGCGAAGTCGCCCTCGAACACGAGCCAGCCCTCGACCACAACGTATAGGTCCGAGCGACCGCGGTTGGCACGTTCAGGCACATTGAACACCACAGGCCCGACGTTCAGTTTGACGACATCGTCGGGGGCGTCCCGATCGACACGGAAGACATCGTAGCCGTTTTCCGGTCGGACAACGGCCCCCTGCTCCATCTGGCGCATGCCGAGAAGAGCCTTGTTCCATGCAATGTGGACTCTGTTTTGAACACGGTGTGCGTCTGGGTTCATGCGGCGTCTCAAAGACCCATCAGTGGAGCGAGTTCGTCATAGAAGTCTCGCTCCACCCGCGTAAGCAGGGCCCCTTGAGGGATCCAGCTACTGGATGGAACGGAACAATCACCCCGCTCGCAAACCGGTCGCTTCATGAAGGGGCACCAAAATCCACCCTTTACACCCCCGCATCGACCGCAATCGTGATTGGCTAATTTGCGGGCCAGAAGGGTCTCGACAACGGCGCGATTGAAATCGGCGAAACCCTCGAAGTTGTCGGGGTCCGGGCCTGCACCGAGCCCTTCTACGGTGGCGTCTACGTCTTCGCGCCAGAAGAAGCGGCCGACCCCGGAAAAGGGCCCGTCGTAGCGGGCGTCAGCGAACACACCCGCCAACGCATCAGCTTCCGCCATGGAGGTCGCGCAATAGGCGGTGAGGGCTTGATCACTCAGCAGGGGACCGGGAAACCTTAGGATCGAGTTCGCGAGAACATGTCCCAACAAGTAGCTCATCAACTTCTGCATGGCATGCAGGTCGTGGTCTTCCTCGACGCTCAAAGTCCGCAACCTCTCAATGAGGCCCGCGTTGGCCGCGCCCAAGCGTGACATGTAAAGTGCAAACTGGCTTTCCAGATGCGGCCGGTTGAGCAAGGCGGCCAACACCCCGGCTAGGCTTCGCTTCTCCCTTAACAGTTCGGGCTGCTGCTGGAGGCCTGCGGCAAGCGCACGAAATCCAAAATAAATCGCCGCAATGAAGGTCGCGCCTTCCTCGTCATTCGGCGGGACTTTCAGGGCAAAGAGATTGGGCTCTTTGGGCAACGATTCTCGGTGCCCTCTTGAGAAATCGCCAACCGGCACCGCAGCCATCTGGCTCCAGGCCACGATACTGACGCCGAACAGACCTCGAAGCCCCTTGGAGGTCAGGTCGTAGTCCGTGACAACGAAAACCGTGTTGTCGTTGATGCGGGCCTTGAACGATGCTTCAGGATCCTCATCGACCGTCGCCGGCATCCACGTCTGGATATCGACCGGCTCATCCCCGAGCCTTTCGCGAAGCTTGGCGCTGAGACCTTCAAGGAGCTGTTCATTGTCGTCGATCAAGAGAATGGACGGAAGGTCGGTCATCCGGCGGAGCGCTCCGAGCTGATGGGGAGACGTACGCGAATGCAAGTGGCGAAATTGGGCGGCGGAGGCGTCAGCTCCGCCTTTCCGCCGAAGGCTTCCGCCCCACGTCGAACGAGTGCGAGACCCAAGCCCATTCCAGACCCCAAGGGATCGTTGCGCGACGCCGTGGTTGTAAACAGCGGATCGAAGACCCGACTCTGCAGCGGGCCCGGGATGCCAACTCCGGTGTCGGATACTTCGAGATAGTGCCAGCGGCCCTCATTCCAACTGCGGAAGGCAATGACGCCGCGCTCGACGCTCGTCTTGCCGGTCACGGCCTTCAGGGCGTTGGTGTAGAGGTTGAGCGCGATCCCATCATACAGAGATGCAGGGACAAGGGGTGCCATGAGGTCCGGCTCAGCGCTGATCTCAACGTCGATGTTGCGTTCCTCCGCATAGCGCCCGAAGATCCGCTTCACCCGCTGCAACCGAGGACGTACGGGATAGGCGACCAAAGGCGCGACCTTGGTGCCTTGAATATACCCCGACGAGTATTTGACGAACTCGTTGAGGCTCGCGATGTGAACCGCAAAACTCTCGACGGCGGGCTGAAAACGGGGATTGTCTTTCGCCAACGCAATCAGTTCCTGCTGGGTCGATTCCAGCTCCTGGATCGCCACGCCGAACTCGTGGGTCATGAAGCCCGCGACCACGCCGAGCAGACTCATGACTTCAAGCTGACGTTCGCGTTCTCGTGACGTCTCTTCCTGGACGTCCGCGCGCTTCTGTTGATCCGCCAGGACGGCGACGATGCGATCCTTCGTAGGCCTCGCGATGTTCGGATCGGCGCGAATCTCCCGGATCGCCGTCTGGGTATCTCGCTTGAGACTGGCCGCCAGCTCGTCGCGCAGTCGCTGGTCTTCCTCTTGCTGTAGTTTCCGGTCGGCGAACGCGATCGCCTCGACAGCCCCTCGGACCACGTCGGTGAACTCCTCGAAGGTGCTGTTCTCGACGAAGCCTTCACGGTCGGCGGAAGCGATCAGTCCGCGGTCCTCCTGATCCTCGTCCTGCTCGGCCAGTTCGGCATTCCGCTTGCCCTGAACCTGAACAAGACCAATGAGCTGGGCTGACTGCGGCAGGCGGATCATCCAGTTTTCCGACGGGGCCGCCCTGACCTCCTTCGACATGGGGAAATGTTTGACTGAGACCGACGATCTGGGATCGCGACGGTTGCGAGCGGTGTCCGCCTGCAACGCGAGCCAATCGTCCTTAGCGCCACCATAAGGCTGGACACGAAAATTCCGGTCGAACACCGCTACGCCGGCGTTGGCGACGATCCAGCTGTAGGCATGACGTCCGTCAACCGGCAGGCCCGAGAAGGCACCCTCGCGGCGGGGGAAGAAACGGATGTCGGCGTAGACGTTCCCTATCCCGTTGGGATAGGTGTCAACCAACTTCAAATAGGGTGAGCGGCTACCCCGACGGTACACCCGCAGATCGAGTTGATCGCCCTTCAGATCCAGGACAGCCCTCAGGCTGTAGGCGTCGAGTATTTCGCCCGCCACATCCTCCGCGATTTCGTCTGCGCCCTGGATGTTCAGGCTGAAGCCCGGGTCATGCGCTGACGCATCAATACCGCCTTCGACTTCCTCTCCGGTCGCCTCCCGAAACAACGAGCGGAGCGGCGTCAGGATGTTGATGGAGCCTGTGCGCACCTTTTTCAGATCTAGGCGGCGCGCTTCGGAGCGAATCTTGGTGATCATGAGCGAGGTACCGAGCGGCGTGTCGTCCCCGACCCGCTCGACCGTATAGGGAACCTTCACCAGACCGAGGTCTGCATGCTGATCGAACTTTGGCCAGTCGAACGTCGCCACAAGGCGGGTCCGAAACCCGCGTTCAGCATCGTCCGCCACGCTCGCCAAGGCGAGCGCTCGGCCCAAGAAGCGGACCGCAAATCGTCCAATGCCTTTTTCGCCGGTGATCAGGCGGTAGTATCGATCTGTCAGGCGTACGCCCTCCTTGGCGCTTGTCCCAATCCGCATCCAACCGTCACGGAACTGACTGAACGACATGCCAAGACCATTGTCGGCGACGACAAGGGTTTGGCTCGGACTATAGGTGACCGTGCACTCCGTGGCGTCGGCGTCGTAGGCGTTCTTGATCAGTTCGACGATGGCGACTTCAGGCTGTTTGACGAGCCTTTCACCCAGCTCGCGCAGCACCCGGCTCTCGATCGTAAAGCCCAAGGTCCCTTTGTCTACGATGTCCTGATCTGTGCTCATGATCCGCCAAGGCCCCCGTCTCCGAAAGCGTCGAGCAGGAGAGCGTTGATCTGATTTATCTCGATCTTCCTCAACCCATTGGAGTGGGCCACGATCCGATCTCGAATATTCAAGCCGCCAAGCCCTGCCGCCACGGCTTGGGCTCGCGCCGAGTCGAGATTGTAGATGCCGCAAACACCGCCTACGGCGCGGGCCTTGACGGCGTTGATGATGGCCTTGGGATAGTCATCGCGGAAACTCTGCGCCATCAAGACGTCGGGCACCGGCGGCATATTGAACCGCCACCACACATCCCGCTCGAGACACGTTGCGGTCTGGTAGGCCGCCTCGGGCACGTTATTCAGATAGGCGGCGAGATTGCGCGTGGGCGCACGGTCCGTGCGTATGAGCCAACATTTCTGGCCCGCATTGCGGAAGTGGGTTCGAAACGCCGGTCCGTCCAGTTCCCGGACTTCCCCAGGCACGCCGCGCAAGGTGGTCACGCAAGGCACAACGTCCGAAGCAATCTCAAGACCAAACCGCACGCGCTCCGCCTCGGTCAGGGTCAGAACCTTTTGGGTGCCGGGACTCAAGCCGCGCATGGCGCGTGGCTCGGCGGCTCCGATATCGGCCCGTCGGCGGTAGGGTATGACGCCAGAAGTTGACCCACTTTCTGACAGCATCTCCGCCCACACGCCGTCACATGTCTCCTCGAAAAATTTCCAGCTTCCGGCAGACGTCGACTTGTCGATGATGGTGATTGACGAGGTTGTCAGCACGCTGTCGAAGGTCGTGTCGATAAGGCGATAGACCCGGACACCCCAGCCTTGGCTTCGGATGTAGTCCCTCAAGTCCTTCACCGACGGTCGAGATACCCATTCGTAGGGGATGACCACGGCCACCAGTCCGTCCGGCTTGCAGCTGATCAAAGACAGCAGAAAAAAATACTGCCAAGCGTTGGCCAAGCCTGAAAGCGTAAGGCCTGCCCGGCTCTTGAGGACTTGGGACGCAAGGGCGCGCCAGCCCGTAGGGAGGTCCTGGTTCCGGACGAAGGGCGGATTCCCGATGCATACGTCCGCGTCCTCAAGGACTTCGCGGAAAGCGCATTGATTGATGAGCTTTGCATTGGGTGGCAACGTCGCCCCGAGACAGCGATCTGCGTCGACCTCGTAGCCGATATATTCGTCGTAGTTGCCGTACCGGGCGAAACGGCCATCGCCGGCGCCGAAGTCCAGCACCTTGCCGACATGAGGTCGGGCTTCATGCACATGCGCCCACGCCGCCCTGACCAACGCGTCAGGCGTATCGACCTGACAGCGGTCGAGATACAGAGAAACCGCCTCCCAAGCTCCCCAGTCACTCGTGAGCTGCGCAACCTGTCTCAAGGTCGCCCGACTTTGCACGACAGCGTACTCATGACGACAGAGCCCCTCCGCACATTTCCTAGCCCAAGCGGCCGAGCGGTCAACCCAAGGGTAGCGGGTGGCTTACCGCGCGGCAATGACGTGCCTGGCCCATTGTCAGCCAGGATAGTCGAACTTGTCCGCTGTCAGGGGTGCCGCATCCGGATTGTCCACGCGGCCGAGGGGTCGCTGGCGCAGGCGGTAGACGGACCTCGCTACGGAAGGAGCAGCGTGGCGTTGCCGAAAGAATCCGAAAACACTGCTGTGGTCGGCTCGCGACCGTAGTCGGATGCTCCAAATAGGAATGCGCCGCCGGGTATTTGGATCCTATTCAGAACATGAGCCTCCGCTGCTGAGCGCATTGCTTCGGCGCGGGCTTCCGTGGTTGTGAGGAAGAGAGTGCGAGCGTTGGGAAGGCCGAACCGTTCCTTGTGCAGGCTCCGCCGCCAACTCTCTGCATATGCGAGAAGCTTACGCAGGACGGTGGCGCGATAGAGAAAACCCTCGCTCTCTCGGCCTCGCGCCGTTGGCACGATGGTCATGCCACCGCGATCAATCTCCAGGAACAAGAAGGATTCAACGGCCGAGCCGTCGGTCCTCGTGACGCGAAGGCCGAAAATCCCGTCCGGCATCACCTGGACCTCGGTTCGCCCCATGCTCCAGGACACCGGCACGGCCCAGCGACCCGGAAATGGCGCTCGCCGGGTTGTCTCGGGCGCGCCGACAAGGATCTCATCAAACGCCATCAGGCACACGCCCTGCCGCTCCCGACACGCCAACTCCAGATCCACCATGAATCGCGTGACGGCGAGGGTGTGGTCCAGATTTTCGCGAGTGAAGGCTCGATTGCGTGAGCGCCAGTCGGCTGAGCCGGTCGGTACCCCGAACCGTTCGGCAACGACGCGTGCGCCTGCGTTATCGAGCCCGTAAACAAGCGCCTGCGTCGGCCCCTCGCGGAACCGGTCGATCTGGGCGATGGGCCGATCGAGGAACTGATTGCGGTAGAGCCAGGTGAGACGCCGCGACAGTCGATCCCGGCTCCGGTGGACGAAGAGCCGATAGAGATCGTCCGCGCGCACGAAGCGGTGTCGATAGATGCAAAGCAGGATCGCGAAGTCGTCTTCGGTGAGGACGATCCGCGGAGCTCCGCCCTCGCGTCGAAACCGGGGATAGGATTTACGAACCGTCCCCACGGCCTCCCTAACTCGCCTCGGTCCAGAAGGCGTTGCCGTCAGTAGTCTGGGGCGCGACGACGCCCATGGCCTTCGTCCGATCCGAAATCTCAGCATCGGCATCGGCCATGACCGACAGATAGGGGCTGCCAGTACGCGTGCGATTCAGGAAGCGATTGACGCCATCGTTCGACGCCAGGGCGGGTTTGATCTCAGGGGTGCGGATGCGCACCGGAGGCTTCCCCCGGCGTCGGACGATGGCCGCGCGGTTCGGCAATTCGCGCAGTTTGATGATGGCCAGATGGGTCGCCTCTTCCAGGGAGTGGACGGCTGTCGGCATGGTGACGCGCACGGGTTTCAAGGTCTGGGAGCGGCCGGATGTACGCCCTCCGCCTTGGCTGGTGCTTTCGCTGGAACTGGAACCCCAGCCCTCCGATGAGCCCCCGCTCGACCCCGCCGAAGACGACCGACCGGTGACATTGCCCTGAAGATCATAGGTCTCGCCGAGACCGTCCGAGCCGCCTGAGGTCGAGCCGTACTGGTAGCTATCGCCCGTTGTTCTGCTCGTTCCCCAAGTCTCGCTCTCGCTCTCCGATTCCAGCCAGAACGGCACTTCGTCGACCACGACCGGCTTGTCGAGAACATGTTTGGGCTGCTCCAGATTGAAGCTGGTGCGCAGCACCTCGCGCGCCATGATCGCGGCGTCGTCGTCCGTCAGTCCGCCGAACACGATCTTGGTCTGACCGCCCGCCATGACGCCGTTGTAGATGGCCTCCGAGCGGTCCCGCAGTTGGCCGAGCCTCTGGTGAGAGAGCACCAGATGAAGGCCGAATTTGCGGGTCTGGTCGAGCATCCGCTCGATATCGCTCGTGAGGTAGTCGTAGCACTCGTCGATATAGAGTGTGAACGGACGCCGGCGCGCCGTGGCCTCGTCGCGGCGCACCGCCTGAAGAAAGAGCTCGCTGGTCAGCAGCGTTCCCAGCAGGCGTCCGTTGTCCGCCGACAGAACGCCCTTGGGGGCCAGGTTGACGATGACGATTTCGCCCGCGTCCATTACGGCTCGCAGATCAAGCGCGCGGTCTCGCTGACCGACGATGCGGCGTACGACCGGCGAACTCAGGACTTCCAGCAGCCGGTTATTGGTACTCGAAAACTGCTCGTAGAATTCCCGGCGCGAGAGGGCGTCGAAGTCGCGCCAGACGGCATTGAAGACCGGGTCGGGCAAATCGGCGATCAGGGACCGCCGAAGATCGGATTCACTGGAGGTCAGGATCGGGGCCTCGGCCAGTGTGAGATTGCGAATGGCGAGGGTGTAGAAAACGGCCCTCAGACATTTCTTGAGCAGCGGCGTCGCGTTCGTGTTCTCCCCACCCCAGACCTGGGCGCAGGCCGCGACCATGGCGTCCACCCGCACCGCCGTTTCGGTTTGGCCATCCAGTCGGAGAGGATTGAACCCAGCGCACCAGTCCAGATTCCCCGGCTCGATGACGTGTATCTTGCGATACTGATCAAGACCCCGGCTCGCGCACCATGCCGCCGTCGCTTCGGCAAGTGTGCCGTGCGGATCAATCAGGCAGAGGCCCCGACCCGCGAGAATGTCCTGCCGAATCATCGACTCGACGAGTTTGGACTTTCCCGTCCCGCTCGCGCCCACGATATGAACGTGACGCGACCTTTCTTCGTCGGTGAGGACGAGTCGTTTCCGGCGGGTCCGGCCCAGCTCAAGAGTCATGGTTCAGGCGGTCGTAGAGGTCGGCCACCTTATTGGCCTTGAGCATCCGAACCATATCGACGTGGCGGCGCTCGTCCTCCGAAAGCTGAGCCTCGCCTCCAGCGCGCTCCAAAAGATGCGCGATATACCCGTCAAGGGCGCTCTCGATTTCCCTGACCTCCGACAGCGCCGCCTCAAGCTGCGCCCTCGTAGTCCGGTCGGCAGTCGCGGCCGGAGCCTTGTCCAGATCATCGCTGGCCTTCCTGGCCGCCTTCAGTTCGTATTCGAGGCGCGCGAGTTCCAGATCCTCGCGCTTGGCGTTCAGTCTTGCTCGGCGCTGGATCGTGTCCAGTTCCTCATCGACCTCGGCGGCGGCGATGTCGCGAATCTTGTCGATACGCGACAGGCGGCCTTCCCAACGGGCATGGGTCTCCATCAGCCGGCCCTTGAGCTCCACCTGCCCACGGAGCACTTCGAGGTGGCGGCTGATAGCCTCCTCAACTGCCGTGTAGGAATCGAGTTGGCGCTCATCCCAGGAGTTCTTGATGAGGGCGAGAAGCGGAATACCGAGCGGGGCCGACGGGAACCGCTGCGCCGGTAGCGGCGGCAACACCTGCCCTTGAATGACCGCGCGGCTCTTTGGGGTGTCAGTCATCCTTGGTGCTCCGCTTTCTCAGGGCCTCGACACGAGCTGCCGCAGTTTGATGTTCCAGAACGGCTTTGAGCAAGTCCGCCTCAGCCTTGCCGAGATCATAGTCCCGTTCGGCTTGCGCCCGCTGGGTGGCCCGTCTCTCCGCTTCAGCGACGCGGTTCGCCGCTTCGGCGTTGAGCTGCGCGTGGTGCGCCTTCAACAGATCGGTCGCTTCTTTCAGTTGCTGCTCGCGAACGCTCTGTTCTACAGCGTTCGCCCCTTGAAGACCCAGCGAGGCTCTCACCGCGTTGACATCGACCCGTTGGCCTGAGGCAATCGCGTCTTGGACCGCCGTCTGCGCCGGGTGCGGTGTTAGCCCGTACCAAGCCCTAAGGATCGGAATCCGAGCCGACCACAAGGCCCAGACCGCACCCACCGCCAACAGCAGCTTGAACCAACCGAATGCGGTCTCGGCAGCCCGCTGCGACTCTTGGCGCTGGTTCTCTCGTTCGACCGCACGGGCGACCCCGGCATTTTGCTGGGCTTGATACTGAGCTTGTCGCGTCGCTTGCGCTTGGGCTTCACGCTCGGTGGCCTGGGCCGCAGCAGCCGCTTCCTTCTGTCGGTCGAACTCAACGTCGATGACTTCGCCCCACGTATGAAATACCCCGCCGACGAATTTCTCAGCGCGAACGAGCGGTCGCGTCGTCGCGTCGGACGGCGTCGACCCGCTGATTTCAATCCAACCCACGCTGTGCCCGTCCTCCCCGGACATGCCGTTAAGAATGACGCATTCATTCCAAGCTCGTCTCAGCCCTTCGTCGAGCAGGAAGCTTAGGATCGCCATGTCGCGGTAGGCGAAGCCCGGCTTTGAAAGCGTGATCCGGACACCCCGCTGGTCTGTTATCGCGATCCGCTCGTCCAGCGACCCATCGGGGTTGCGTTCAGTCGGACAGGTGACCTCGTAACGAACCGATCCGACCTCGTCGGCAACGCGCGAAGCGGACGCCACCTCCACGCTGGGTCGCCCGGAGGTGGTGGCGCGACCGTTCATTCCCCAGCCAATCGCAAGCGTTGATGACTCCTGGGCGGCGGCGTCGCCGCCCGCCGCCGCCAGCAGAATCGCAGCCGCGAAGGTCAAGAGGCGACGAAGGGTCATTCAGGAACACCTCAGGATAATCCTCAATACAACCACCAAGCCCCGGCTTCGTCGAGCCGTGTTCCACAAGATCAGAAGACCCCGACACCTCACCTAACATACTGAAATGATTGATAATTTATACAACCTGTGGTAAGCTCTGCGGCGGAGCCCTTCAACAATTCCGCTAGGAGCCAAGCATGGGGATCGTTTTCCTCGACGAACACGACTGCGTTCGCTTTGACCCGTCGCCGGCGGGAGAAACCGCCCGCCGCGCCGAAATCAACCGCGGCATTCTTAAACTCACGACGATCGCGGCCGACCTCGTCGTGGCAGTCGAACGTGCCAGCAAGCTCGCCGGTGCGGTTCCCCAAAGGAACCTAGCGGACGATTTCGCCACCCTCTCGCTGATCCGGCGACAGGTCTTCGATCGCGCCGAACGGCGCGAACAGGCGTCGCCAAGTTAGGCGACTGGCCTCGACTACCGGGCGCTGCTTTCCCAAGCAGCGCCCATTTTGTGTGAAAGCCGAGCCCCGCCTTCGCGGGCAAGGCTTACGGAGGGCGTCACTGACGCCCCACGCCGTAGGCGTCAAAGTCATCCGTGGCCCGACACGGAGGAGTATACCCCCGCAACCGTCGGCACCGCTGTCCGCCCAAGAAGCGCGGCGCATCTGCGCCGTGATGATTGGCTGCGGCAGCGTGTGAGCGAAGCGCCCGACTTCGAGCGTTTTGGGGTGAGCGGCATTGTCGAAGACCCGCGAACCCCCGAAGCCAGCGCGGCATCTGCGCGCTGGCGGAGCCGTAACGGTGGCGTATGTGCCTGGACTAGCCACGGTGGAGGAAAACGGTCGAAGTCGGGCGGGACGCCCGACGGTTGCGGGGGCATTTTTCCATTGCAACGCAATGGCTTCTTACCGCTCGAAAGAGCGGCGGCCCCGCCTATTCATGATTGGCGGGGCAATTGGCGTGTTGATCCGCCGGCACGGCCAGATCGGCGCGAAACTGGCCCGATTTACACACTTGCTTACACATACACAGAATGTGTCGCATATTATCTTTTTTGATCAATATCTTATGTCCATCACTCTCCCACTACGAATCTGAGGGTCGGACGTTCGAATCGTTCCGGGCGCGCCATTTTCTTCAAACCGCCCCTTCACAGGATCGCGCAGGCCTCACCGAAGGTCGGGCGCGGGTTGCGGGGGTGCAGGTTCTCGTCCGTGCCGTAGCCGATGTTGCAGATGAAATTGGTCCGCCATGGCGTGCCGGAGAAGAATTCCTCGTCCACGCCGGCGGCCTTGAACCCCGACATCGGGCCGCAATCCAGCCCCAGGGATCGCGCCGCCAGCATCAGATAGGCGCCCTGCAGGGAACCGTTGCGCAGGGCGGTTTCCCGGGCGACGGCGGGATCGGCGAACCAGCCGACGGCGCCGGGGTTCTGCGGATAGAGCTCTGGCAGCCGCACGGCGAAATTCAGGTCGTAGCCGATGACGACATTGACCGGCGCCTGCAGCGTCTTGGCCCGGTTGCCCGAGGACATGAAGGGCGACAGCCGCTGTTTGGCCGCCTCGCTGGTCAGGAACAGGAAGCGCCCCGGGCAGCAGTTTCCGGAGGTCGGTCCCCATTTGGCCAGGTCATAGACCTCGCGGATCAAGGCCTCCGACACCGCTTCCGGCGACCAGCCGTTGCGCGTGCGCGCGGTCAGGAACAGTTGGTCCAGCGAGGCGTCGGGCAGGCGATCGGACATGGCGGCATCGGCTCCGCGCCCGGACAGTTTGGCGCCGCCGCAGCCTATGCCATGGTGACCGTCGATCAATCGCAGGATTTGCCGACGCATGGCCCCGGCCAACGACACCTTCCTTTTGCCCGCACGGCCCGAGCCCATTTCGCTCGCGGTCAGCCAGACGGCGGTGATCGTTATCGACATGCAGAACGCCTACGCCTCGCCCGGGGGCTATCTCGATCTGGCGGGGTTCGACATCTCCGGGGCACAGAGGGTCATCGACAACAGCCGCGGGGTGCTGGCGGTGGCGCGGCGCGCCGGCATGCCGGTGATCTATTTCCAGAACGGCTGGGACCCCGACTATGTCGAGGCGGGCGGGCCGGGGTCGCCGAACTGGCACAAGTCCAACGCCCTGAAGACCATGCGGGCGCGGCCGGAGCTGCAGGGCCAGCTTCTGGCGCGCGGCGGCTGGGACTATGAGATCGTCGATGGCCTGAAGCCCGAGCCGGGCGATATCGTCCTGCACAAGACGCGGTACAGCGGCTTCTTCAACTCGCAGCTGGACAGCGTGCTGCGGTCGCGCGGCGTCCGCAATCTGGTCTTCGTGGGCATCGCCACCAATGTCTGCGTGGAATCGACCCTTCGCGACGGCTTCTTCCTCGAATATTTCGGCATCGTACTGGAGGACGCCACCCATCAGGCGGGGCCGGAATTCGTGCAGCAGGCCGCCCTCTACAACATCGAAACCTTCTTCGGCTGGGTCTCCAGCGTCGCCGACTTCAAGGGCGTCGTCGGGCAGATCGCGCCGACCGCCTGACAGGAGACCGACCATGCCCAAGACCGTCATCACCCCGCCCGGCACCCAGACGCCGATTGCCCCCTTCTCGCCCGGCACGATGGCCGATGGGGTCGTCTATGTCTCGGGCACCCTGGCCTTCGACAAGGACAACAACGTCGCCCATGTCGGCGACGCCGAGGGCCAGACGCGCGCGGTGCTGGAGACCATCAAGTCGGTCATCGAGACCGCCGGCGGCACGATGGACGACGTCACGATGAACCACATCTTCCTCAAGGACTGGGCCGACTATGCGGCCATGAACAAGGTCTATGCGGAGTATTTCCCGGGCGAGAAGCCGGCGCGGTTCTGCATCGTCTGCGGTCTGGTGCGACCCGACTTCCTGGTCGAGATCGCCTCCATCGCCCACATCGGCAAGCGCTGATCTTGGTCACGACCGGTCGCGCAGACGGCGTCCATTTCGAGATTCACAGCTTCGGCCCGGATGACAGCCGGGACGTGGTGGTCTTGTCGGCCGGACTGGGCGGATCGGGCGCCTTCTTCGCCCCGCAGATGGCGGCCCTGACCGGGCGGTTCCGGGTCGTGCTCTATGACCATCGCGGCACGGGAGGCAGCGACCGCGACCTGCCGGCGTCCTATGCCGTCTCCGACATGGCGGGGGACCTCGCGAGCGTCATCGACGCGCTGGGCGAGAAGGCGGCGCACGTCGTCGGCCATGCGGCGGGCGGGCTGGCCGGCCTGCGGCTCGCGCTCGACCGCCCGTCGCAAGTGCGGAGTCTCACGGTCGTCAACGGCTGGAGCCGTCCCGATCGGCACATCGCCCGCTGCTTCCGGACCCGGGTCAGCCTGCTGAACGACAGTGGCCCCGAGGCCTATGTGCATGCGCAGCCGCTGTTCCTCTATCCGGCGGACTGGATCTCGGAGAATGCGACGCGGCTCGCGGAGGAGGAGATCCACCACCTCTCCGGCTTCCAGGGCCGGGACAATATGCTGGCCCGGATCAACGCCCTGCTGGCCTTCGATATCGACGACCGGCTGGCCGAGATCGCCTGCCCGGTGCTGGTCAGCGCCAGCGCTGACGACATGCTGGTTCCGTCGCTGTGCTCGCGGCGGCTGGCGGACCGGCTGCCGAACGCCGTGCTCGATATGGCGCCATGGGGCGGTCATGCCTTTACGGCGACGGTTCCGGATGCGTTCAATGCGACCCTGATCGCCTTTCTGTCCGGCGAGCCCCTGCCCTCCTGAAGGATCACCCCATGGAAGTCGGCGTCTTCATTCCCATCGGCAACAACGGCTGGCTGATCTCCGAAACGGCGCCGCAGTACATGCCGTCGTTCGAGCTGAACAAGAAGGTGACCCAGGCGGCGGACCGCTATGGCCTCGACTTCGCCCTGTCGATGATCAAGCTGCGCGGGTTCGGGGGGAAGACCCAATTCTGGGAGCACAACCTCGAGAGCTTCACCCTGATGGCCGGGCTGGCCGCCGTCACTGACCGGATCAAGCTGTTCGCCACCGCCGCCACCCTGACCATGCCGCCGGCGATCGTGGCGCGGATGGCCGCGACCTTCGACTCCATCGCGCCGGGCCGGTTCGGCA
>JAUXNU010000010.1 GCA_030682655.1 Actinomycetota bacterium
GCGCGACGAACACGTCGGCGGATTCGAGGTCGGCGGCGGGCACGTAGAGTGAAAAGCCGGGAAGGAACGCATAGGTCATCGAAGCAGGCTCGGCGTTTGCAAGCGTCGGCAGCGCGGGGATACCCATCTCTCGAAGCGCCATCGTGAGGCCGAGCGTCGAGCCGATCGCATCGCCGTCAGGGCGCACGTGGCCGCATACGATGACGGAGCGCGCGTGCCGAAGAGCGACTGCTGCCCGGTGGTATGGCGTCGTCACCGGAGCACCACTACTCCCCTTCGGCCTCGTGTCGGTCATTGTCGGATCGTGCAGGTGGCTCGGGCGTACGTTCCCGCTCGTAGGCGAGTGTCGGCGGGACGGCTCTGAGTGCTTCGTTCATCCGCATGCCTGCGTCAACGCTCGGGTCGATGAAGAACCTGAGCTCAGGCGTGAAGCGCATCTTGACCCTCCTGCCGAGGAGAGAGCGTATGCGCCCTTTCGCGGATTCGAGCCCTTCGAGGGCCTCCGCGTAGCGGACCTCGTCTCCGTGTGCGATGACATAGACGCTCGCAGCCATGAGGTCAGGGCTGACCTCGACGCTCGTGACAGTCACGAGTTCGACGCGGGGGTCGGCGATCTCGTCCAGGATGATGGACGCTATCGCCTCCCGCGCCGACTCGTTGAGTTTGCGGGTCCGGGGGGTGATCTTCATGAGTGGCCTCCGCTCTTGGGCCTAGGCCTCTCGGGCGACCTCGATCGTTCGGTACCCTTCGATGATGTCGCCCTCCTTGATGTCCTGGAATCCCTCTAGGCCGACGCCGCATTCGTAGCCCGACTTGACGCTCTTGACGTCGTCTTTGAAGCGTCGGAGCGAATGGAGCTTGCCATCGAAGATGATCGCGCCGTTGCGCACCACACGCACCTGATCGTCGCGGGTGATCTCGCCATCGAGGACATAGCATCCGCCGATGACTCCGAGCTTCGGTACCCTGAACAGTTCGCGGATCTCAACTCGGGCGGTGTCCTCCTCGTGGAATTCAGGTGAGAGCAACCCGACCCGCGCGGCGTTGATGTCCTCGATCGCCTGGTAGATGACGCGGTACAGGCGTAGGTCGACGTTCGACTTCTCCGCAAGCGTCTTCGCAGCGGGGTTCGGGCGAACGTTGAAGCCGATGATGATCGCGTCAGACGCGTCGGCGAAGGTGACGTCGGTCTCGGTGATGGCGCCGACGGCCGAATGGATGACGTTGATGCGGACCTCGGACTGGTCCATCTTGTCGAGCGCGTCTTGCAGTGCCTCGATCGAGCCTTGGACGTCGGCCTTGACCACGAGGTTGAGATCTTTGAGTTCACCCTCTTGGATGCGCGCGAACAGATCGTCGAGTGAAACGTGCACCTTCTTCTCCTGGCCGAGAAGTCGCTGCTTGAGTGCCCGCTCCTCGGCTAGGTTGCGAGCATCACGCTCGTCGGCGAATACGCGGAACTCGTCACCAGCAGAAGGCACGCTCGAGATGCCGAGGATCTCGACAGGATCGGCGGGACCGGCCGTGTTGACGATGTCGCCCAGCGGGTTGATGAGCGCACGCACGCGACCGTGGCTTGTACCAGCGACAAGTGCGTCACCTACGCGAAGGGTGCCGCGCTGGACGAGTACCGTAGCGACAGGACCGCGGCCCCGGTCGAGCTTCGCCTCGATGACCACGCCGCTTGCATGCGCGGTCGGGTTTGCTTTGAGTTCAAGCACATCGGCTTGGAGGAGAACCATCTCAAGGAGGTCCTCGATGCCGACGCGCTTCTTCGCCGACACGTTCACGAATATGTTCGTGCCACCCCACGCCTCGGGCACGATCTCGTGCTCCGTCAGCATCTGGCGGACGGTCTCGGGGTTCGCCCCCTCTTTGTCGATCTTGTTGACCGC
>JAUXNU010000011.1 GCA_030682655.1 Actinomycetota bacterium
GGCCAGACACAACCGGAACGACCGCTCGTCCAGTCGTTGGGAAAGGGCCTCATACTTGGTCCGTAGTGCATCGGAATCCATGGTGCGCAGAGCATGGCAGATGCCTGTCAGATGTGCAAGTTATTCTGCATAGACTCCTAACCGACAGCCCGCTAAGTGAAATCCCATGCCTACTCCATCACCCGAACGACCACGCATGTGGGGTCTGGGGGAACGGACATAGCACCATCGGGGCTCACTCCAGACGGAGCGATACGGTTCCCCCAACGGGGGAGTTCCTAAACCTGGTGTCGCACGTTCGAATCGTGCCGGAGATTCGGGTGCGTCAAGGATGACCGTGGCGGAACCGAGGGGACGGCACGACGGGTAGTGCGATGCCATGCGTGGGTTCCGGGTCTACCGCCCCGCGAGCGCCGAGAGGACCTCGTCGTCGCTCGTCTGCTCGAACGAGCGATAGAACTGCCCCACCGCGTAGAAGATGTCCGGCTCCTCGACGGTGATGAGCTCGTCGACCATCTCTTCGAGGCGGTCGGCGGTGTCCGAAGCGATCACGGGCACTGCGAGCACGATCTCCTTGGCGCCATGCCGGTAGATGTACTCGACCGCAGCCATTGCGGTCAGTCCCGTCGCGATGCCGTCGTCGACGAGGATCACGGTCTTGCCCTCGAGATCGAGATCATCGCGACCGCTCCGGTACATCTGTACACGTCGCTCGATGGTCTCTCGCACCGAGCGGCCCAGATGCTCCAGCTCGGCCGTGGAATATCCCGCGTAGGGATTCGCGATCACGGCACCGTCCGGATCGACCGCTCCCACGGCGTACTCCGGGTTCCCGGGAGCACCGATCTTGCTCGTGACGATGATGTCGAGCGGAAGCTCGAGTCGCCTGGCGATCTCCTCGCCAACGACCACGCCGCCCCGCGGAATGCCAAGAACGACAACGTCCGACGCGCCCACGAAACGCGCGAGCTCCTCGGCCAGCTGGCGTCCTGCATCGTGCCTGTCTCGGAACATCCGTACCCCCCACGCCCGTCCTTGGCTGCGCCTGGTATATTCCCCCAAACCGCCAGTCGCGACACCGCGAAGGGCCGCTAGCGCCCGACGCGTGTCCACCGGCATAGCCGGGTCTCGAGCAGGTCGAGGACCTCGTAGAGCACTACGCCAAGGAGCGCCATCCCGATGATCCCTGCGAACATCGCGTCGTAGTCGATGCGGCCCCAAGCATCCACGATGTAGTAGCCCAGACCGCTGGTTCCCACGACGGACTCGGCGAGGAACAGCACCGCCACCGCCGTACCCGTCCCGATGCGCAGCGCGGTGAAGATCTCGGGGAGTGCCGCGGGAACCACGACTTGCCGGAACACCTGAACCCGGTTCGCTCCGAGGGATCGTACAGATAGCACCGATGCTGGCGGGATGGAGCGAGCGGCGTCGCGCGCTGTCACGAGTATCTGGAAGAACACGATGATCGTGATGAGTGTGATCTTGGAGAGGTCGCCGATGCCGAGGAGCACGAGAAGCACCGGAAGAAAGACGACCTTCGGAATCGGGTAGGTCAGGAACACGATTGGCGCGACGACCGCATCGGTCCGGGGCGAACGGCCGAGAAGCAGACCGAGCGGCACCGCGAACAGCGTGCCGAGCGTCATGGCCGCGAGGACTCGCCACGTGCTCGTGAGCAGGTGCGGGGCGAGATCGCTTCGAAACGTCCTCACGAGCTCCCCGATTGCGTCGACCGGGCCGGGCAAGGCGTTCGTCGCGAGCGCCCACGACGTCAGCTCCCACCCGAGAAGCAGCACGGCAATAGCGCCGATGTACCCAGCGACTTTGCGAAGCGGCGACGGGTTCATCGCGCCACACCCGGCACGCTGACTTCGGCCGAACCGCCGACCGCACCCTCCTCGGCCAGGATGCGTCGCACCTCGGCGCACCGCTCGTAGAACCCGACGCTCTCGCGGTGCCCGGATTCGCCCACGCCGGGGTTGTCCACGATTCGCGCGACACTCCCCGGACGCGGCGTGAGTACCACCACGCGCTGACCAAGGAACACCGCCTCCTCGATAGAGTGCGTTACCAGCACGGACGTGTGGCCGCGGTCCTGCCAGAGACACAGCAGCAGCCCCTGGAGGTCTTCGCGCGTGAGGGCGTCGAGCGCGGAGAGCGGTTCGTCCATGAGGAGCAGGTCGGCGTCGAGCGCAAGGGCACGGGCGACAGCGAGCCGCTGGCGCATGCCTCCGGAAAGTTCACCGGGGTAGGCGTTCTCGAATTCGGCCAGCCCCACGCTGTCCAGTGAGCTGTGAACACGCTTCGCGATCTCCGGGCGCGCTACCCCCCGGATCTCGAGCCCGAGAGCCGCATTGTGGCGAACGGTCTTCCAGGGCAGGAGGCCGAAGTCCTGGAGGATGAGCGCGGTAGTCCGCCGGGTACCCGAGACGGGCGATCCAGCGACACGCATTTCGCCGACTGTCGGAGCGAGCAGCCCCGACGCGAGCAGAAGCATCGAGGACTTGCCGCATCCCGACGGGCCGATGATGGCCACCGATTCGCCGTCAGCGACCGACAACTCAACGTCGTCAAGTGCGCGGACGGTGCTCCCGACGCCTACGTAGGTGAGCCCGGCGCTATCGAAGTCGAGTGTAGCCACGCGGCGTCGCTAGGGCATGACCAGGACGAGGTTCTCGTAGGTCACAGTCTCCTTGAGGAGCTGCTTGTCCCCCATCCAACCGAGAACGGCGTCGATCTGTTCCTTCGACGGAACGTCGTGTGTCGGGTACGTGCTGATCTTGTAGCTGTCTTTGATGGGCTCCGGGAGTCTCGCCTTGTCGACGAGCATGGTGCGCCATGAGTCCGGCTTGGCGTTCACCAGACGGGCACCATCGTCCCAGACCTCCAGCAGCGCCGTCATCGTCTCGATTCCTCCGGTGGCGGCGAGATACTCATCGGTGAACACAAGGACGGTCTGCGAGAGGTTCTCGCCCGCAGAGTCGTCGGCAAGGAGCTTCGCGCCCTGCGCCTCCGCCAGAGTGAGCAGCGGCTCCGGCAGAGCTGCCGCCTTGAGCTGGCCCTTCATCAGCAGTTCGAACCGCACGGGGACCTTCTTGACCTCCTCGACAACCACCTTGTCGTCGGACACGCCGGCCTGTCGCATGAGCCCGTCAAGCACGTACTCCTGGATCGTGCTGGACGATGTACCGACCGGAACGCCCGCCAAAGCGCTCAACTCGTTGAAGCCGCTCTCAGGAGCAGCGACTATGCCGAAGCGGCCTTCGGCAGGTGTGGCGCCAAGCATCACGGTCGCGATCGTCACCGGCGTCCCGCCCGCTTCAAGCTGAGCTGCGGCGATGATGTCGCCCATGAAGGCGTCGATCTCGCCCGCCAGGAGCGCGGCGTCGCGCTCCTGGGCGGACTGGAAAGTCACGATGCTGACCGAGAGGAGTCCCGCCTCGGTGAAAAGACCCTGGTCTTCGGCGACCCAGAGCGGCAAGGCGTCCTCTGTCGGCAGCGTGCCGATTCTGACCGGCTGGAACTCGACTTCGCCGCTACCGGCGCCACTGCTGTCTGCGGCCTTGTTCGTACACCCGGTCGCCATCCCGGCGAGCAGCATGGCAACCAGCACGGCAAGCAGTAGTCGTCGAATCCTCATCTGTAGGCCCTCCTTGGCGGTGGGGTGACTCTCAGTCGTCGCATATGGGTCGGCGCAGCCGGATCTCGTCGCGCGAGGGGATACCGGAGAAGCCCGCCACCGATGCCCCTGCAGTGTCGACGAGCAGGCCCACGGTGATGTCGTCGATCACGAACCCGTGACGTTGGTAGAAGTAGAGTAGGGGGATGTCGTCGTTGGAAACTGCTACGCGAATGAACGGCAGACCGTGGTCGCGGCAGTAGCCGTATGCAGCGCGCAAGAGAGCGCCGCCCACGCCTTTGCCCTGGTACTCGGGATAGACGGAGAGCAGGACGATCACCAGCTCACCGCGATCGACGGCGAGCGATAGGAGTCCCGATAGCTCATCGTGTGCCTCGGCGATCATGTTCACGCCCCGTGCCACGTCGAACGTGCGCCCGAACACGTCCACCTCGGTCTCACCGAGGGCACGATCGCATATCTCCTCGATCGCGTGCAGATCGACGCTCTTGGCCTCACGCACGACGAATGCCAGATCGTCCTCGGGCTGGTGCGAAGCGCACGTCACGGTCATGCGCGCCTCGTTCAGCGGAAGATCTCGCTCGCACGATGGGCATCGATACTGCGGGAACGGCAGCTCGACATCCTCAGCCATCTCGTCTCTCAGTCCTTCCGGTCGGTGGAATCTTGGACGCGTGCATGCATTCGCGCCTACTAGTTATACCTCGTACACCGCTCTCGCGCACGCCCGTGAGCGCGCGCGAGCGACGCTGCGTGGGGTAGAATGACGTGCGCACGGCCCTGTTCTCACACCCATTGCCGAGGAGACCATGCACGCTCAGATCCCCCTTCTGATTGATACGCCGTCCGCGCTCAAAGCCCTGTCTGGCACCCGCGCGCTGTACACCGATCTCGATGGCACGCTTCTGGGAATCGGCGGGTCGCTGCTCCTTGGCGCGGACGGAGCGGCTTCGGCCCATACCGCGGAAGCCATCGCTCAAGTGAATGCCGCCGGGCTCGAAGTGATCATCTGCTCCGGGCGCAACCGGATACAGACCTCCGAGATCGCGCGGCTCCTTGGCTGGCGCGGGTTCATCGCGGAACTCGGCTGCGTGATCGTGCCTGATCGCGGTGCGGAACCCACCTACTACCTCGGCGCGTGGGAAGAGACGATGCTTCGACCGGATGAGACGCCGTTCGAGGCCATTGAACGCGTCGGCGCGCTCGCGGCACTGCGGCGCGAGTTTCCGGGGCTCATCGAGAACCACGACCCATACCACCTCAACCGCGAAGCCACCCATGTGCTGCGCGGACACCTCGACCGGGAGCATGCGCAGCGCGTGCTTGACGGACTCGACCTCCCCGTCGAGATCCTCGACAACGGCATCATCCACCCGTCGCGCACGACTCTCTCCGGCGTTGACGAGGTGCACGCGTACCACCTCATCCCCGCAGGTGTGACCAAGCGCGATGCGGTCGCGGCCGACCGAGCCCGGCGCGGGCTCGCGCAAGCAGATGCCTGGTCGATCGGTGACTCGGCCAGCGACGTGCTCATGGCCAAGGAGACCGCGATCGGCGTCCTTGTCGCCAACGCGCTCGACGACGTACGCGTACTTGAGGCGGCACGGTCTCTCGACAACGTGTTTGCGACGCGGGGCCACCGTGGCGATGGTTGGGCCGAGGCCGCTGACGCCTGGCTCGCGGCGCGGTAGAAGGGCTGCCGGGCAGCCGCATTTGCCCACGTCGCAGGAGCGGAACCGCTCCTTGGCCAGCGTGATAGGACCTTGCGGAACCGAAATCGTGAGCCTACAATCAAGCGTGCTCGCCTCGCGAGCATTGACAACCCGGAACCGTGACTCCGTCCGTTAAGGTGCGGCTCCTGTTCGAACACAGGCCACTGCCCGGAAATGTCGAGAGACGCCAATGGGTATAACAGCCTTCCCCGGCTTAAGGGGACGGCTAAGGTGGCTGGGCAGCTCGGGTCTTCGGCGTGAAACGAATGCGCGAGAAGATGGCCCTACGTCGGACAGTGCCAAATCCTCAGACGAGGGAGGGAGTGCAGTCAGTGGGCGACGCGCAATGGCGCGGCGCTTTCCGATGCACGGGCGCATGCGCCTCCCGCCCCTCGTCCACACGGACGCAGGGGCGTTTTCGTGTCGTCTGACTTGCCGCCGACCTAAGAGGGACTACGTGACACCTTCAAGTCCGTAGGCTCCGACTCCCGTCTCCGGGGGCCCGGGGCCCTTTGGAAGACCCGCCGAGGACGGACCGCTCGCGGCCCGTGCAACGGAGGGAGGGAGTACCATGATCTACCTTTCCCAGATGTTGGGCAAGCCGGTCGTTGATTCGACGGGCGCCGACATCGGTTCGATCAGCGACGTTGCGATCGCAACGGGCGAGATCTTCCCCCGCGTCACCTCGCTTGCGTTCCAGGGTCCGGACAAGACGCCGTTCATGCTCTCGTGGCGCAAGTTCGTCGCAGACTTCGACGGCGAGTCCATCACACTCAACGTCGCACGTCCGGACATGCGCTTCTCCTATCTCCAGCCCGATGAGGTCCTGCTCCATCGCGATCTCCTGAACCAGCAGATCGTCGACACCCAGGGAATGAAGGTCGTGCGCGTCAACGACCTGAAGCTCTCCGAGTCCCGCAACCAGCTCCGACTGCTCGGCGCCGAGGTCGGCATGCGCGGCATCCTCCGCGGGATCCACCCTCTCCTGGAGCGTGCCGTCGCCGGAGTCCTCAGGCTGGTCGGCGGGGAGCTCCAGGAGAACCTCATCGCGTGGAACTACATGGATCTCCTCGACCGCGACCTCTCACACGTGCAGCTCTCGGTCACGCACAAACGCCTGCACGAGCTGCACCCGGCCGACGTCGCCGACATCCTCGAGAAGCTCTCCGCGACCCAGCGCGCACGGGTCTTCGAGCACCTCGACAACCCGCAGGCGGCCGAAGCGATCTCCGAGCTCGAAGACGACCTGCAGGCCGACGTCATCGACGACCTCGGCAACCAGCGTGCGTCAGCCATCCTTGGCATGATGGATCCGGATGACGCCGCCGACGTCATCGGCGACCTGCCCTACGACAAGGCCGAGACCCTGCTGCGGCTGATGGGAGTGCGGGAGGCCCGGGCAATCCGCTCGCTCCTTGGATACAAGGAGAAGACCGCCGGCGGCATCATGACGCCCGAGGTCACGACGGTGGCCGAGGAGATGACCGTTCAACAGGTCATCGAGTTCCTTCGCGGCGAGGCCGCGGAGCACGAGTCCATCTACTACATCTACGTCGTCGAAGGCGACCGCCACCTCGCCGGCGTCATCTCGCTGCGCGACCTCATCATGTCCTCGCCTGAGACTCGGGTCGAAGACATCCTGAGCCGCGACGTCATCACCGTCGACGCCGACGACGACCAGGAGCTGGTCGCCGAGACGATGAGCAAGTACGACCTGCTCGCACTGCCCGTCCTCGACGAGACCGGCAAGCTCCTCGGCATCGTGACCGTCGACGACGCCCTCGAAGTCCTCGAGGAGGAGTCTGCCGAGGACCTCGAGCTCGCCACAGGTCGCCGCCGCAGCGTGACCGAGCACGGCGCATGGCAGTGGGTCTCACGGAACGGATGGCTCGTCGCGTGGTCGGCACTCTTCGTCATCATCGCGGTCGCGATCGGCACGCAAGGTGCCGAGGATCTGGCCGTCTTCCTTGTCGCGGCTGCCATTCCTGCAGTCGTCATGATGCGTCTTGCCGAGGACATCGCATCGCACACGATGTCCCGTGTGATCGAGCCCGAGGACGAAGACGACCGCACGCCACTCGCGCGTCGCGTCGTGACAGATGGCCTGTCCGGACTCGCGGTCGGCCTCGTGCTGGGGCTCGTCGCCGCGACCGTCGTAGCCCTCGTGCTGCGAAACTCCGGCGGGGAACTCGCCGTCACGCTCGAGATCGCAGGGCTGTTCGGAGGCCTGTTCGGGCTCGCCACGCTCGTGCTCGCGCTCGCCGGGACGCTCGTAGGTGAGATGGCCGAGCGGCGCTACCATGCGGGCAAGCGGGTGTCGAACACCGCCGTTTCCATGGCACTGATGGCGATCGGAGCAGCTGCGTTCATCGGAGTCTTCCTGGCTCTGTTCCCGATCTTTGGCCAGCTCATCGGCCAGGCAGGCTAGGCGAGTCTCCTCATGACCGCGCCCAAGACCCGCACAAGGATACTCTTGCTCCTGTCCGTGGTCGGGCCGGGACTCATCGCCGCATCCGCAGGCAACGATTCAGGCGGAATCTCGACGTACTCGGTCGCAGGCGCCCAGTTCGGCTACGCCACGCTGTGGATGATCTTCGTGATGACGTTCTCGCTCGCAGTGGTCCAGGAGACGGCCGCGCGGATGGGAGCGGTGACCGGCAAGGGGTTCGCAGCACTCATCCGCGAGCGCTTCGGAGTGCGCCTGACGCTCTTCGCGATGGCCTGCCTGCTCGCGTCGAACGCAGCCACGAGCGTTGCCGAGTTTGCCGGCATCGCGGCCTCGATGGAGCTCTTCGGCGTGACCAAGTACATCTCGGTGCCGATCGGCGCGGTCGTGGTCTGGCTGCTGGTGGTGCGGGGATCGTACCGCAACGTCGAGAAGGTCTTCCTCGCGATGTCAGCGGTCTTTGTCGCCTACGTGTTCGCCGCGTTCATGGCCAAGCCCGACTGGGGCGAAGTCCTGCAAGCCACCTTCATCCCGCGCTTCATAGGAACGCGCGCGTTCGTCATGCTCGTCATCGCGACAGTAGGCACCACGATCGCTCCGTGGATGCAGTTCTTCGTGCAGTCCAACATGGTCGACAAGGGCGTGAGCGCCAAGGAGCTCACCTACCAGCGCATCGACGTGGTGACCGGCGCGGTGTTGGCCAACGTCATCGCGTGGTTCATCATCGTCACGACCGGAACCGTGCTTCACCCGGCGGGTATCCAGATCGAGGACGCGGCCTCGGCAGCGGCCGCACTCGCCCCGGTAGCCGGCGCATACGCGCAGGGGCTCTTCGCGATAGGCCTGCTATCGGCGTCACTGCTGGCTGCCTGCGTACTCCCTCTCACGGCGTCCTACGCCATCTGCGAGGCGTTCGGCTGGGAAGCCGGCCTCGACCGGTCCTGGTCCGAGGCTCCGATGTTCAACGGCATCTACACGTTCGTCATCGCGTTCGGCGCGGCGGTGATCCTGCTGCCCGACCTCCCGCTTATCTCCATCATGGTGTTCTCCCAGGCGGTGAACGGTGTGTTGCTGCCGTTCCTCCTCCTCTTCATGATCCGCATCGTCAACGACCGCCGGGTTATGGGACGATACGTCAACGGGCCTATCTACAACATCCTCACATGGACGACGGTGCTTGTGGTGCTAGGCCTTACGGGGGCGCTCGTCGTCATGACGGTCATGGGGTGGACGTGACAACGAAGTCCGAGATTCGCGAGCTGGCATGCGCTGCGCGCCGGTCGATACCTGCCGAGGAGCGTGCTCTGCGCGCTGCCGCGGCGTGCGGGCGGCTCGTTGGCCTGCCCGAAGTCCACGACGCACGCGTCGTCCTTGGCTACCTGGCCACGACCGACGAGATCGACCCCGCGCGCTGTCTGAAGTCGCTGGGCGATCGCGGCGTTCTTGTGAGCTACCCCCGCATCGCCGGGGCTGGCGCGCTCACGATCCATGTCCCGTTGGCCTCTGATGACCTCGAATCCGGACCCCACGGCATCCGGCAACCCTACATCGATGCCCCGAAGGTCGATCCCGACAACGTCGACATCATCATCGTGCCGGGCGTCGCATTCGATGTGACCGGAGAGCGCGTGGGTTACGGCGGCGGCTACTACGACCGGCTCCTCCCGCACACCTCGCGTGCGCTCAGGATAGCGCTCGCGTTCGACGAGCAGATCGTCGCCGAGATCCCTCACGAACCTCACGACGAGCACGTCGACATCGTCGTGACCCCCACCAGGGTGATCAGGGCCGATGGGTCGCAGGGCTAGTCGTACAGCTCGTCGAGGGTCACGAACGTGTAGCCCTGCTTCTTGAGATTGTGGATGATCCAAGGCAGCGCCCGAATCGTGTCCTCCCGGTCGCCTCCGCCATCATGCAGAAGGATAACGGCACCGGGCTTGACGGTCTTGCGCACCGATCGCGCGATCGGCCCCGGCTTGGATGCCCGCCAGTCCTGCGGGTCCACCGACCACGTGATGACCCTGAGCTTCACCTTGCGCGCCTCCGACGCCACGTACGGTCCGACGCTACCCGCGGGGGGTCGGAACCACTTCGGCGTGACGTCCACGACCTCCCGGATCGTCCTTTGTGCCCTGCGGATCTCGTTGCGCACCATCTGCTCGCTCGCACGTCCGAGCAGCTTGTGGGTATCGGAATGATTGCCGATCTCGTGACCCTCTTTGGCTACGCGACGCGCGATCGAAGGATACTTGCGAACGCGCGACCCTAGCATGAAGAACGTCGCCTTCACTTCCTCGGCCTTCAGGATGTCGAGGATCTTCCCGGTCTGGCCCTTCCAAGGACCGTCGTCGAAGGTGAGTGCGACGACTTTGCGGCCGTTCGATGGACTGCTGCGCTGGATGATGAGCGGCAGCGGCTCCTGCTCGACCGTGCTCGTGACGACGTTCCCCGATATCTCGCCGACAACCAGGCGCCGAATACCCACCGCGCCAGGCTGCTTGACCTCACAAAGCGCACCCGTCCCGGTGAACTCGACCGGGATGGGAATCGGCGAGCTCGTGGTGACGACGGTCTCGGTCGTGTTGGCTCCGTCGACGCTGCCGATGCGATCGCCGGCGAAGACGGGAGCGTCGGGATCGAGCCAAGCGCCGTCGCGCACAAGCGCGACCAGCTCGCCCTGGCCAGCACGCAGAAGGGCCCCGTTGACGCTCACAAGGTCCCCAGGACTCGCTTCGCAGAGAGCGTCTGTGGCGATCGCCGCAGCCGTGATGCCCGCAGGTACCTGCCGAACCCGACCGTCAACGACGATTCCGATGGAACCGAACGCAGGGAGTGCAACCGCTGCTGCAGAGGCGAGCACGAGCGCGCCAAGGAGCACGACCGGCCACGACAGAACCGGCAGTATGCGAGATGCCTTGTCGGAAGAGTTGCTCATCACGTTCCGCTCAGTGCGAGATGCGTGCCATTCGGCCACCCGTCATCCGGGCAAGGTCATCGCGAGGAATGCGGACCATGGAAGACGGCGTGCCGGCTGCGGGATAGACGACATCGAACCGCTTGAGAGAATCGTCGATAAGCACCGTGAGATCCGTGGGAAGATCGAAGGGCGACACGCCACCGATAGCGTAGCCGGTGGCTTCGCGCACGGTGTCGGCGTCCGCGAAGCCAGCCTTCTCGCCCCCGGTCTCGGACGCGATCGCACCGCTGTCGCCGCGCCGGTCTCCCGCCACGAGCGCGAGCACGGGCGTCGCATCCACCACAAACACAAGGGACTTCACGATCTGCCCCAGTTCGCAGCTCATGGCATCGGCCGCCATCTGCGCAGTCTTCGTGGACTGCTCAAAGTGCACGATCTCCTCGGCGAGTCCGTGTGATGCCAGGAAGTCACGCACACGATCGGCAGAGCCTCGCTTCTTTGGCTCCGATAAAGGATTGTCGGTCACGGGTTCCTCCTACCAGGGTCAGGCTTGATCGACGGGCGACGGCACGCGACGCGGGTGGCCGAGCGGGATCCTGAGCGTCTGCAGGACCGCCTCGAGATTCTCCGTCCACGTCGCCAAGGAGCGCAAGTCTAGCTGGAGCAACGGGTACTCGGGATGCGGCCGGGCGACGGTGAACCCGTGTCTCAGCAGGAACTCCATACCCATGACCGGAGAGCGGATCATGTCGTCGCGACGCGTGGTCGCGTACGCCTGCACCGACTTCTCGCCCCGGAGCGAGAGATCGCGAAGCGCAGCTTGCAGCAGCACCCGTCCAAGACCATGCTGACGGGCGTCATCGCGGATGTGGATGCACGCAAGCAGAGGCACATCCGGCGCCGCGGGCCCCGCCGGCATCCGGGTGGCCTGTGGAAACGCGCACGCCGGTGCATACTTGATGAAGCCAAGGACCTGGTCGTCTTCGCAAGCGATTCGGCCGACCTCGCCCCACTCCATGGTCGTGTCCAAGTACCACTGACGCAGCATGTCCACGTCACACGCCGCTCCGCAGCGAATCTCGAGTCGCCGGGGCGTCTCCCAGAAGACGCAGCCCGTACACTCGCAGGGCAGATCGCCGATATGCTCGAGCCCCAGCGGCCTCAGTCTGCGCGCCATCGCCGCATCAGTCCTCTTCGTCTGCGGACATGGCGTCTCTTGCCGCCCGCCCGAACGCCTTCAGCCTGCCGACCGCTCGCTTCCCGAGCTTGCTGCTGCTCGCGACTTTGACAGCCGCTCTGCCGGCGGCGACGGTCTTCTTCGCAACCTCCTCGGCGGTCACCTTGGCAACGGCCGCCGAAGTCCCCGCTCGGCGGGCCATGCCGCCACTGTACTCGGCCTTGTGCACCGCATCATCGACCACAACGTGCTCGCCGTCGAACCGCTGTACCTGGTCGCCACCGATCTCCTGACGCCCGATCGCCACATCCGCGCCCATGCCCCCGGTGAGGGCCAGGCGCTTCACGCGGCCGTCCATCTTGGAGAAGCGCACATCACGCACGCAGCCGGCCGCCTCACCCGACTCGCTGCGAACGGGCATACCTGCCCAGATGACGGTATTCTCCCAGTTCGCTCCGATCTTCTTGGCCGCCGCCGCATTGGACGCCGGACGCGCCGAGAACAGACGCAGCGACTTCTTGGCGACCTCGACATCCGCGAGAGCGACGAAGCACGGACGACGGGGGATGACATAGAGGTACGGCTCGGGCTGGATCTCGAACCCGACGACCCGCGGCTCCGACGGATGAAAGAGCACATGCGTCACGGAGCCGAATCTCTTGCCTTTGGGGTTGCGAACGGGCTCGCCGGTCACGCTCTGCACGTCGGGCACTGGATCACCTCCTTCACGTAGCATAGACGACGGGCCGACCCCCGGTGGGATCGACCCGTCAGTCGATGCTCGTACTTATGGCTAGGCTTCGGGCGCTACGTCGGCAACGTCGGGCTTGCCACCGGCCTTGTCGCCCACGAAGTTGAGGGCCTCTTGCGCCTTCTTCTCCGCCGCATCGATGCCGGTCCTCGCGACTTCAGCGGCCTTGCCTGCGGCCTCCTTGACAGCCGGAACGGTCTCGCTGACCTTGGTCTTTGCCGTCTCGGACGCGCTGTCGACCTGCTCCTTCAACCGGTCGCGCGCGTGATCGATCTTCTCGCGCAGCTCCTCGGTCTTCTCGGTCGCCACATCGCGACCGGTCTCGTAGAGGTCCTTGCTCTTGGTCACGCCGGTCTCGTACAGGTCCTTGCTCTTGGTCACGCCGGTGTCGTAGAGCTCCTTGCCCTCGGACCAGTACTTGTTCGCGGCCTCGGCAAGCATCTCGCGATTCTCTTTGCCGGAACGCGGCGCGAACAGCAGTCCCAGAGCAGCTCCGATGACTCCGCCAAGCAGGAATGCGCCAAGCACGCCCCCGCCACGCCTGTAGTCGTGCATAGTCGTGCACCTCCATCTCGAGGCCATCAGTTCATCACATGTTGCGTAAGAGATATGTACCCAATCACGCGCTCTCACTGGAACGTTCGAGCGCGGCGCGTATCAACCGTTCTACCACATCTTGGAATGACATGCCCGCCGCTTCGGCCGCCATCGGCAGAAGCGAGGTCTCGGTCATGCCCGGCGAAGTGTTGCACTCAAGGACGTACGGGACTCCGTCTCCGCCCACGACCATGTCCACACGCGAGACGTCACGACATCCAAGCAGCGCGTGTACCCGTCGGGCAATGCGCTCGACCTCCTCGGCCACACCGGGCTCCAGCCGCGCGGGAACGAAATAGTCGGTCTCGCCGGCCGTATACATCGCCGAGAAGTCAAAGAGTCCCGACTTCGCTTCGATCTCGACGGGCGGCAGAACGACATGCCCGTCGGTGCCCTCGGGCCCGTCCAGAACCGACACGGCCAGCACGCAACCGTCGACCCACTTCTCCACGAGCGCCGCGTCGCCGTACGAGAGTGCGGAGAGCAGCGCTTCGGGCAGTGCTTCGGCGTCGTCGACCTTCGCGAGCCCAAGCGCCGAGCCTTGCTTCGACGGCTTCACCGCCAGCGGGAACCCCCCGACCTCGCCGGGCACGAGATCGAGCGCTGTCGCCGCCCCCATCTCCTTGAAGGCGTCGGTCGTGAGCGTCACCCACGCCGGCGTCGGGATGTTGTCCTGCACGAACAGGCGTTTCGCCACCGACTTGTCCCACGCGAGCGCAGACGACGTCACTCCCGGCCCCGTGTACGGTATGCCAAGGAATTCCAGCAGTTCCTGGATCGTGCCGTCTTCGCCGTTCTTGCCGTGCAGCGCGATGTAGCACGCGTCGGGCCGCTCGGCGCGGAGCGTGTCGGTGAGTTCGGGGGTCACATCGAGGGGAAGCACCTTGTAGCCGAGGGCGGTCAGCGCATCACACACTCGCTGTCCGCTCTTCAGCGACACTTCGCGCTCCAGCGAGCGCCCTCCCATCAGCACCGCGATCTTCTCGCGACTCATGCCGCTCCCTCCTCGGCAGGCTGGATCGCACCTGCTGCGATGAACGCACGATAGAGTTCGAGCCGGTCCTCCAACACCTCGGCCAACCTGCGGATTCCCTCCCAGATGGCCTCCGGTTCAGCGTAGCAGAAGGCCAGCCGCATCGAGTTGCGTCCGCGCCCGTCGGGGTAGAACGCCTCGCCGGGCACGAAGGTGACCCCATGCTCGACAGCCTCGGCCAGCATCGCCTTCGTGTCCAGGAACTCCGGCAGCGTGACCCAGACGAAGAACCCGCCCTCGGGGCGCGTCCAGTGCGCCTCGGCTGGGAAGTACTCGTCGAGGGCGCCGAGCATCGCGTCGCGTCTCTCGGCGTAGGCGCGCGTGAGGCCCTGCAGGACCTTGCGCCACCGCGTACCCGCGAAGTAGCGCTCTGCGGTGACCTGGGCGAACGCCGAGCCACAGAGATCGGCGGCCTGTTTCACGAGCAGCACCTTCGCCAGTATCGGCCGAGGAGCCGCCATCCAGCCGAGCCGCAACCCCGGCGCAAAGATCTTGGAGAACGTGCCCAGGTAGATGACCTCATCGTCGAGCGCACGCAGCGGCATGTTGTGGCCGCCCTCGAATCGCAAGCGGCCGTAGGGATCGTCCTCCACGACCGGGATGTCGTACTCCTGCGCGAGTTCGAGCAGCCGACGGCGACGCTCAGCGGTGAGCGTGACGCCGCCGGGATTCTGGAAGTTCGGGATCGTGTAGATGAACTTCGCGCCGCGCGGTCCGAGCAGCCGCAGTTCGGCCTCAAGCAGATCCATGCGCATGCCGTGTTCGTCCATCTCGATGCAACGCACGTCGGGCTGGTAGGCCGAGAACGCCTGGAGCGCGCCAACGTACGTCGGACCCTCGGCGATGATGACGTCGCCTGGATCGATGAAAGTCTTCGCGAGCAGGTCGAGCCCCTGCTGAGCACCGGCCGTGACGATAAGGTCGTCGACCTGAAGCCGCACGCCGATCTCGGCCATGAGCTCGACGATAGTCTGGCGCAACTCCACGCGGCCCTCGCTGCTACCGTACTGCAGCGCCTGGGCGCCGGCATGGATGACCGCACCGTGGGCGGCGTCGGCCGCCGCGTGCGCGGGCACGCGGCCCACGTCCGGCATGCCGCCGGAGAAGCTGATCATGTCAGGACGGCTCGCTGCTGCGAACAGATCGCGCACTGCGCTGCTGCGCACGGCGCCTATCCGCTCCGCGTAGCGGCCCTCCCACCGGTCGAACACGACTCTTGCGGTACCCATCGACCTCACCCCTGCCTGCCAAGGACCGCCACTTGCGGCCCTCTCGCCTGCCACCGTGGGCGGCAGGCTCCCGGAGAAACAAAACGACCCCTTCGCTGATAGGGCGAGGGGCCGGTCGCGGTACCACCTATCTTCGTCCGCCTGCGCCCTTGCAGCGCTTGGCGAACCTCAATTGCCGGGATACCGGTCCGGCTCCGACCCGCTTCCGGTGGCACTACTGCGTGCCGCCCTGGCGAGGGACCTCTGGAGGGGTGGCCGGGCTGATGGTGCCCTCTTCCCTCACGTCCGTGGTGTTGCCTATTCGCCTTCGCGTGCTGCGAAGGTTAGGCGTGAGAATAGCACCGGGGCCGCAAGCAGGTCAAACGTGGCGTTCGCGACGCAAGCGCGTCACGGTCATGTCACGGTCGCAGCGCTTCCATGTCGAAGGTGTCAAAGAACGGGTTGAGTACGACGACGCCCTCCGCATCGAAGCCGTCCTGCAGGTCCTCGGTCAGGATGATCGGTATGTGATTCAGGCGCGCGGTCGCCCAGATCTGCGCGTCGAAGTAGTGCAGCTGGTAGCGACGGGCACCGCGCATCGCTTCGAGTACCGTATCCGTATCCACCGGCACGGCGCTCCACGCCTGTGCGACACCTTCGACCTGCGCGACTGCATCGTCGGGCTCAAGCGGCGCGACGATTCGTTGCAGCGCGACGTAGAGCTCCGCGAGGACCTGGGTCGACACGACCCCCGCACCGGAGCGTGACAGGTGCTCGAAGACCTCGATCGCCCGCCGTTGCTTCTCCGGCTCGCTCCTGTCGTAGCCATAGACGAGGACGTTCGTGTCAACGAGAAACATCGTGCTCATGCAAGCTCTCTCGTGTCCAGGCTCGCCCCCCCGCGAGAGGGCCTGCATCGGCGCGCTCCCTCATTGCATCCAACACCCTGAGCTGCGAGCTAGTCGCAACCGACGCATCGGCATGCACAAGCCTGTCGAGAGCCTCGCGGACTATCCGGCTCTGAGAGACGCCCTGGGATCTCGCGAGACGTTCTAGGTCCTTGTCCAGCCGCTCGTCGATGCATATCTGCTTGCGTACCATGCGGGCCATGATGCCGCACCTCTCTCAACAGACTCTATCCAGTACCTCTCCTCGGACAGAAGTATTACACATCATATTACACACTCTCGACCTGAGGCGGTGCCTCTCCGCTCACCGACCTGCGCTGAGCAGCTCGTTCACGAGTTCCGCAGCGCGATCAAACGCATCGCGCACCCGATGCTCGTCGTCGTACTCCAGCGTCACGCGAAAGACACCTCGTCCGTCGGCCCGGAAGTCCCAGCGTGTCTCGCCCCGAAGCGTCCTTGGCGAGCCGCCGAGCGCCATGAGTTCAAGCGCGACGTGCTCGAGCAGGTGGGCCGTCTCGGTGTCGGCGAGTTCCGCAGCGATCCCGTGCGCGGAGCCGCATTCGCACCGGTGCCGCAGGATTCCCGGAAGCAACTCGAGAGAGCGCTCAGCGATCCCCGGAAATGCGGTCGTACGGAGGTAGCGCGAATCGGTGACGCGAACGACGGCCTCGATGCGAGAGCCCGCGACCGTCGCATCCTCGATGACGACCGGACTAGGCGTCGTAGGGTCCGCAAACACAGGCGCGGCGTCCCATGTAGTAGGCGAGCGACATGAGTCCCACGACGACCACTACACCTACGATGGCAGCCTGAGTCGCCTTCGTGTCGGTGATCTTGCGGACCTCCGCCTGCGCGAGGTCGCGTACCTCCTCGGCATGGTGTCGAACGTCATCGACGGTGAGGCGCGGTGTCATTTCTGCATCATCCTCGACTTGAAGTAGGTGAAGATCGCGGCTCCCAGCACGAGCATGCCGCCGATGAGGAACAGCGCGCCGGGCCAGGTCAGCCACCGGGCCGTCAGGATCAAGCCGCCCACGGAGATGTACGCCAACCCCAGTGCGAGTAGGAGCGCCGCTGCGATGCCGGACGCAAGTGTCAGGCCGAGTCGCTGCAGGGGAAGGACGATCTTCTCCTTCACAAGCGCCTTCGCCTCCTGGCGCAGCCAGTCAACGATCGTCTGAAGCAGGTCGGCGACCGCGTCGATCACGGTGCGCTCGTCCGGACGCGGCGTCCCTTCGCCCGGCTCGGCCATGCTCCCACCTCCAAAGTCGCGACCCTGATGTGCGAAAACGCTTCCACACGAAGATACCCCAAAACACGGACCCCGGTCCCTGGTGGGGCCGACGTCCGGGGTAGTCCATGTGCGTCCGCGCGCTCTACCTGCCGAGGACGCGATACCTGACGGTCCCGACACCCGAGAAGCCGAGTGCCCGGGCGGTACCAGGTCCCAGATCGAAGGTGCGGCCACCAACGTACGGGCCGCGATCCATGACGACTGCCGTGCAAGAGCGGCCGTTGTACTCGAACTGGATGCGCGTGCCGAAGGCCATCGAACGATGGGCGACAACCATGCTGTCGCGCCTCAGGGCACCTCCGCCGGCCATGGTGTTGCCGTAGAAACCGGGGCCGTACCACGAGACCCTCGCGCTATTCCACCCGCTCGATGTGCCGCGACTGGACTTCGCCGAGAACCTGCGCGATGCGCTTGACCGTGTGCCTGGTGACGTCGAGCGCTTCTTGGCCACAGGTGCTGCCTTGAGCTTCGCGGGCTTCGCGAGAGCGGCGACCGTGACGGTTCCTGCAGGCACATCCAACTTCTCTTCAGCGGCCATAAGACCAATGACCGGTGGCGCGGTGCGCTCTCCGACGCCGATCGTGCCGGCCGGCGCCAGCCGGGGCGCCGCATTGGCGACAGGAAGCGAACCGAGGCCGAGTCCGAGCATCACGGAAGAGACCGCTGCCAGCGCGCCGATGGCGCCTAGCCCGAGCAGAGCGGCGTTGAGCCTATTGCGTATGGACACACGTACCTCCACGTCCGGGAACATGACAGACGACGACCGACGAGGCGCAGGGGTATCCCTGAATCGGGTTGACGCGTGAAGATGAGTAGCTGCCTCGTACCGGGCGAGACCGGCAACATGCCGTCGTCTCGAGCCTTGAATCGCACGAGTATGCTTTTGGCTCCGGACCTTGCTCTTGATTGCGTGCTCTCGGTCGTTCGCGCCCCCGTAGGAACGTCCTGGCCGATCCGATCGAACTCTCTTCACACCAGCGGTGCCGGTCCGCGCGGCTGCTCCGATCGTCTTGCAGCCACAGCTCCACTGGTGCCTTTCAGACACCGAGGGGGGAGTATAGCAGAGGTCAGGCGGGTATGGAAGTGCAGGACCGAACGCACGTTCGTATGACCGAACAACCGGGAACTCCCCCGCGGCAGCCCGGCACCCGGTAGCGAGTGGCCCGCCCTCTAGGGCTGGACGGTCGGTGTGACAACCCCGGACGGCTTCGCTAGCCGCTCGAGAACTGCACCGAGTTGCTCGATGAGCCGCCCGTACTCCGCCCAGTCACCGCTCTTCTGCGCTTCGATCGCCTGCTCGTAGAGATTTCGCGCGGTGGCCGCGTCCACGGTCTCCTCGGCTCCCCCGCCGGTGTCCTGGGGGGCCTCCTTGCCGAAGACCTGAAGCAGTGCCTGCTTGAGGTCGGGGGCCATCTCGATCTTGTCCGCATACACGACGAGCACGCGCGTCAGCTCGGGGATCGCGGTCTGCTCGGCCTGCAGGTACAGGGGCTGGATGTAGACAATCGAGTCATTGAGCGGAATCACGAGCATGTTGCCGAAGATGACCTGACTCCCCCGCTGGCTCCACAGCGTGAGCTGCGGGGAGATCGTCTCGTCCTGGTTGATTCGCGCACTTATCTGCTCGGGCCCGAGGATGACGCGCTGCTTGGGGAACTGGTAGACGATGCGTTTGCCATATTCGGCCGGGTCGGACTTGGCGGCCATCCACCCGATCATGTTGTCGCGGTTTCGCGGGGTGAACGGCATGATCATCTGGAAGTCCTCGGTCTTCTCGCCCGGAAGGCGCATCAGGACGTAGAACGGCTGCATGGCGCCACCCTCGGCCTTCACGCCAGGCAGCTCCCAGGAGTCCTCTTTGTTGTAGAAGACCTGCGGGTTGGTCATGTGGTAGTTCTTGTAGACCTCCGCCTGGACGCTGAAGAGGCCCTCCGGGTAGCGGAAGTGTTCGCGAATCTCCTCGGGGATCTTGTCTCCATCCACCAGCAGGTCGGGGAACACCTTGCGCCAGGCCTGCAGGACTGGATCCGTGTCGTCGAACGCGTACAGGGTCGTCGTGCCGTCGTACGCATCGATCGTCACCTTCACCGAGTTGCGCATGTAGTTCAGACCCGAGATCGGCTGCGAGTACGGGTATCTGTTCGACCACGTGTACCCGTCGAGCACCCACACGATGCGCCCGTTGGCGAGCACCGGATAGGGATCGTCATCGAGCCACAGCCACGGCGCAAGCTTGGCTATGCGCGTCGTGATGTCCCGGTCGAAGAGCACCCGGCTCTCAGGCGTGATATAGCGGCTGAACAGTATCTGCGAGGCGCCGAAACGCAGGGCGAAAGCAACTCGCCTTGGCAGGGAGCCGACCTTGACGCCTGCGGCACCCTCGTAGGTGGCTTCCGCGTTCTCGTCGCCAACCGGGTAGTCGAACTCCTTGATGTCGGTGTTGACCACGACGTAGTCGGTCGTGTGCTCGCCGAAGTAGATCGAGGGCTGAGAGACGTCGAGCCCACCATCGCTGACGGGCGGGATGTCGCGGACGATGAACTTGGGAAGCCCGCGGGTGTCCGCCTCGTTCACGCGACTCATGACCAGGCCGTAGCCGTGCGTATAGACAAGGTGTTGGTTGACCCAGGTCCGCGCCTGATCGGCAAGCTGATTGACGTCCATTTCCCGGGCGGAAACAAGCACTTGTTGCTGCTTGCCATCGATCATGTATCGGTCGATGTCGACGTCCTTGAAGTCGTAGTACGGCCGTATGACCTGCAGTTGACGATAGGACTGCGTCACGATACTGGGGTCCCACAGGCGCACGTTGTCGAGCGTGTCGGCATTGCTGACGACGTCCTCGGCGGTAAGGTCCTCACTCGCCGGGAACGCGCGCGTCTCGATCTCGTCGAGACCGAAGGCCTTGCGCGTGAACTGGATGTTGCGCTCGATGTAGGGCGCTTCGGCGGCGACTTCGTTCGGAGCTACGCGGAACTGCTGGATGAGTGCAGGGTAGATGGAGCCCACGATGACCGAAGCGCCGATCCACAGCCCGAGCGCCGCCAGGGGAAGGCGCCACCCCTTGAAACGAACGTTGATCATCAACGCGAGCGCGGAGGCCCCGGCGATCACCATAAGGATGCGCAGCGCGGGGAGTTGCGCGTGCACATCCGTGTATGACGCTCCAGCGACCTGCCCGCGCGGCGAGAAGTTGAGCTCGTAGATCTTGAGGTAGTAGTCGAAAGCCTTGCTCGCCACGATCAGACCAAGGAGTACTGATAGGTGCACCTTCACGTGCGGCGCGAAACCCTTCAGGCGCGCCCAGGGCTGGATGGAGCCGTCGAGCACGTGCACGACGGCCGTCGCGAGCGTGGTAACTACGAGCATGGCCGGGAGCCAGTCGGCGACGATACGCAGTGCCGGAAGCGAGAACACGTAGTACCCGACGTCCTTGCCGTACTGGGGATCTGTCAAGCCGAAGGTGGTCGAGGCCAGGGCCAGACGCATCGTGTCCCAGTAGCCCGCCATGGCCAGTCCGACCAGGAATGCCGCGCCGGCCGAGCCCCAGAGGATGATCCTGTCGGCGAACGGACCGGCCTTTGCGCGCATGTTGATGATTGCTTCCTCGAACTGCGGGGGCAGATCGCCAACCGAGGTAAGCACCGCTCGCGGAGCCATTGCCCGCGCAACGCGGAGATTCACGAAAAGTAGCGCGAAGGCGACGATGCCGAACGCGACACCCGTGGCGATCTCGCTGACCAGCATGGTGACGAACACTCCGCGCTGGCCCAGGTCCACGAACCAAAGATAGTCGGTCGCGAAACTCGCGAGCCACGTGACGAACGGCAGCGCAACGAAAGCCAGAATCACAATCACGATCGTAGATGTTCGAACCGCTCGATTCTGCTCAGGCATGGTGGCGCGCCCCTTCGTCGGTCATGTCCTCTGATGTGTGATTGTTCCCGATATGGGTCTAGAGATAGTCGTCGATGTCGATATTGACGTCGGCGGCCGACAGCGTGTGCATGACTCCCAGGCCATCCTCGGCAGACAGATCGACGTCAGCCACATCGACTATCGCGCCCGTCGGGTCGGCGATGAGACGCACCACCGGACGAAGCATGTCGAGGCCACTCGGCCGCAGCACGATCCCAACCGATCCATCGGTAAGACGCACGACAGACCGAGGAGGATATACCCCCATCAGGCTCACGAACATGCGAACCAGGTCGGGGTCGTGCGACGTTCCCGATCCCCTGAACAGCACCTCCATGGCCTCGTCCTGCACGCGCGCTGCACTGTAGGCGCGCCGGGAGGTCATCGCGTCGTATGCGTCAGCTACCGCGACGATCCTGGACGCCAGGTGTTGGCGGCGAGGGCGCACCCTCCCCGGGTAGCCGCTCCCGTCGTGCCGCATGTGATGCTCGAGGATGACCACGATCGCCGACTTGTCGAGAGCCGGAATAAGGGCGGCTTGCTGCGCCCCGCGCACGGGGTGTTGCCTGACCAGAGCCCACTCCCCCGGGGACAGCGCGCCCGGCTTGTTGAGGATATCGGGGTCCACGGTCATCTTGCCTATGTCGTGCAGCAATGCACCCGTCGCGAGGGAAGACAGGAACCGGTAGTCATTGGTGATAGCCGATCCCAAAGCCAGGGACAGAAGCGCGACATTGGCGCTGTGGTAGAAGGTGTATTCGTCATGGTTGCGCAGCCCCGTCAACTCCACCATCGCATAGCGATTGGCCAAGACATTGTCCACGAGTGAGCGCACCACGCCCGTGATCTTCGCGGCGCTCACAACCTGGTTGCGCCGGATCAATGTGTCTATCTCCCGCACCAGCTCGAGCGCTCCGGAATAGGCTTCCTTGGCCTCCTTGTCACCGATCGACTGAGGGCCGCTCTTGTCGAAAGCCTTCAGCGCGCCGAACTCGACGTGGACTAGTCCGGCCTCGTTGGCCGCGCGCTGGATTCCTCCGACAGCCTCGACCTCCGACGGCTCCATGGCCAAGATGGCCGCAGCACGCCGCAGTTCAGCGATGCTCAGCCCGCGACGGAAGACAAGCGTTCCTACACCGAGCGCAGTCAACTCGCGGATGAGCTGGTCGAACATGATGCTGTCCTCGGTCAGTAGCTGTTCGCCGAAGACGAGCTCGCCCTCGAAGAACGCCAGCGCCACGTCGACGCCCTCCTTGTGATACCGCTCGATCGCCTCGGCGAGCGAGCGAACGCCATCAACGATTGCGGGATGGTCTATCGGGTAGAAGCGCGCTGCTCTGCGCACAGCGTACAGGCGGGTAAGGAGGTCCCGGACGCGTCGGGTCTGGTTGGCCGAGTAGGTTGTCGACGTCGCATCCGCACGACCGGCCGTCGCGTCCGACGGCCCGGGTTCTGCGATGCCCATCTCCGAGGCGGGCGACTGCGCGGCCTGCGGCGAGCGCACGTCCTTGTCAGCGTTGCCGCTGTCGACGGCGGGATCGGTGCCCGGACGAATGTCGTCGTCGTTCACTGCGCACCTCCCCCGGACATCGCTCGCAGCGCGGCTTCCGCGGCCACCCTGAGCTCACGCGTTCGCGACGAGCCAAGGAACGACCGCTTGCCGGCCAGAGCCTCCAGTGTGGCGACAGCGACCGGGCCTCCAAGCTTGCCGAGGCTCTCGATCGCCTCCGTTCGCGCGGAGATCTCGCGGCTGCCGCATCCCTCGCCCAGAGCGACCTGCGCGATCGCCTGCGCGGAACCACGGGCGCCGATCGATCCGAGAAACCGGGCCGCCAGCTGCACGTTTTGGGCATCGCCGTCGTCCAACGCAGCGATCAGCATCTCCTCGGCGAGGCGGTCCTTCACTCCGGAGAGCGCACGGATCGTCTCCCTCCGAACGCGCGCATCGCTGTGCCTCAGAGTGCGACCGAGCGCCGATAGGATCTCCGGCCGACGAGTCTTGCCAAGGATCGCCACGACGTTCCTCACCACGTACCACCGCTCGTCGGAGACACGTCGGCTGAGGTCGTCGATGAAGTCAGCGGCGATGTCGGAGATCAGATCAACGAGCGCCTTGCGCGCTGCCATGTCCGGTTCATCGGCCAGAACTTCGAGGAGCGGGTCGATAGCCTCGCTGCCGAGAACCGTGAGGAGAGAGCGACATGCGTCGTACTCGGGCGTTCCGCGCTCGTACATGCGCATCGCCTTCGTAACGTTCCGCATGTCCTTGGGTTGCGCGAACCGCACTATCGCCGAATGAACCCGCTCGACGCGCGCTGGGTCGAGACCCTCGACTGTGGCACCCAGACGTAGCTCAGCAGCAACATCTGCGGCAACGTCGTACTCTCCGCGCCGCACCAACAGATCTATGGAGTCCTCGATGAGCGCCATCATCGAGGAGAACTGCGGTCCGTGAGGATCCGCCGTGACGAGAGTGACCATTGCGCGCACGATGTCTCCGTCGACGAGTCCCGCACGCGCCTCGTCCGCCAAACGCGCAAAGTCCGGCGAGTCCTCGAAGCGCTCGCCGGTGGCCCGTGGGGCCATTTCCACGATCTTCAAGACGGAGTCGAGCGCCCTCCGTTCCGCGCTCTGGTCCCCGCGATCTCGTACCGTGAGCTGGCTCGGCATGACGTTGTCAATGACGGCGTTCACCGTCTCCTCGGCAAGACCCGCCCCGCGCATCGCCGCTCCCGCTGCGTTGAAGACTTCGTCCCGTTGTGCCATGGATACCTGCGCGAGATACCTCACGGCCCGGGCCAGGCCCTCGGCCGAAGCGTCATCGTCCGCGAGTCCCGCCACAAGGAGCTCGCAAACCTCGTCGATGTCCATCTGGCGGACGATCGCGGCGAGCGCCTCGTTCGAGCGAGCGTCGGGCAAGAGGTGCTCCGTCAACAGTTGCCGCCGGTCGCCGGGATCGAGTCCTGCGACCGCGTCGGCGAGCGCACTCGCCAGAGCCGCCCGCACCTCGGCCGGTTGCCGGGCGACCATCGCCGCGAGCTCCTTGAAGCGAGTCGCTGCCGTCACGCCACCGGGCGCCCCACCCCGAGCACTGAGTGTCTCCCTGAGATACGAGGTGACAACCTCTGGAGACTCGATGATGCGAACAAGCACCCGCTCGTCACGAGGACGACCGCCAAGGGCAGCCGCGAGAATCTCGTCGATCCGCATCGAGTCAGGAGGCCATGGCTCGTCGTCTCCCGTCTTCGCAACGGGCTTCTGCGATTCGTCGAGGATCTTGACCGAGGCTTCCTTCACGGTGATCGAGTCGACGCCCGCATCCCACAGACGAGACTCGAATCCGCCAGCCGCCTCGATCTCCTCGGCACTGCTCTTGAGTACGCCAAGGAACCCGGCTACGTCCTTCTCGCGCACGCCGACGTGGAAGCGGACCTCGGCCAGGCCGCGGTTGTAGAACTCCTGGGTGAAGGCCTCGTAGGCGGGTTGCCCCTCGAAGACGGGGACGCCCTCGAAGACCAGGCCTTCTTTGCTCACCCCGAGTCTCAGATCAGAAGCGTCGCGCAAGATGCTGTGCAGCAGCTCGATCACAACCAAGGCGTTCTCGTGGGGGATGCTGCTCGAGAAGGGATACAGCTGCACGGCCTTGTGCGTGACAACCAGTTGCTTCACGAACCGCTCGATTGCGGTCGGCACGGCAGGTCCTTCCGTCGAACGCAGCGCCACTGTGCCTCCTCGGATCACCGCCGTACGATCGCTCAACGTTCCCATTATACGTTCACAACTCAACCTCGGTGCTATCATCATGCGCATGAACCCGGACGGACCAGCCGCGCTCCTTCTCGCCTCCGCGTCCCCGCGGCGACGTCGGCTGCTCGCGTGGTTGGGGCTGCCCTTCGACGTCGCGGCATTCGAAACGCCGGAGCGGCTGGACTCCCCCCTCGCGTCCAATCCCCCCGCACTCGCCGAGCACCTGGCCAAGGAGAAAGTGTTCGCCGCACGAGACGCGCTCCCGGGCGACCCCCGGCTCGTCTTGTGCTTCGACACGATCGTCGTGCTGGACGGGGCGGTCCTTGGCAAGCCGGACGACCTGGAGGACGCTTGGCGTATGCTGCAGGCCCTCTCGGGACGCACGCATCAGGTCGTGACCGGAGTAGCACTGGACTGCCCTGGAGAGGACGCCGCCGCCTTCTCCGTCGTGACCGACGTCCGCATGAAGGAGCTTCGGGACGAGAGTATCGAGCGCTGGATGGCGCGCGGCGAGTTCATGGGTTGCGCGGGGGCCTACAACATCGAGGGACAGGTCGCCGAGGTCGACGCGACCGGATGCTACCAGAACGTGGCCGGCCTGCCGCTGTGCCACCTGTACGCTGCGCTCAAGGCAATGAGGCCTCCTTGCTCCGCAGGTTCCCCGACCTCTCCGATCGCGACGTGCGACGCCGCGCTCGGACGCACATGCGCGCTGGGACCACAAGCGGCCGTGGGCACCTGAGCCGCGTGGCGCTACGCTCGGCGGCGGGCCGTCACGATCATGCTCTCATCGGCAAGCGGGTCGAGCGGACGGCGCGAGTGATCGCCGAAGGTCTCCACGTCCGTGAAGCCAGCGGTACCCAGCGCGTCGGTCAGCACATCGCGAGGCAACGCTGTGTGCTGGGACCTCCGGCTCGTAAGGCTCCAGTCGCCGTCCGCATCGCGCAGGAGCGTCACGAAATCGAAGTCCAAGTACTCCTCGCCCTCTGGATAGTCGATCAGACGCAGGAACACCTTGGTTCCCTGGGCGGTCTCGCGCACCTTGGGCGCGATCGCCCGGATGCGCGCCGCGAGAAGACGCTGGTGGTTGAGCAGGTGCAGTACCAGCAAGCCACCCGGCTTCAAGACCGCGGCGAAGTCCAGAAGGGTCGCCGCCAACGCGGCACGACCCCCCACGTGGGGCAGCGCGTTGCCGGTGCATGTGAGGGCGTCCGCAGCGTCGAGTCCGAGCGGCTGCAGCTCCCCGAACCCGCCCCTCGTGACCGTGACCGACCCGCCTCCGGCGCGCACGTCAGGGGCGAACCGTTCGACGTTCTCGCGAGCCTGCTCGAGCATCGAGTCATCCGGATCGACAGCGATCACGTCGATGCCCCATGTCGCAAACATGATCGCGTGTCGGGCGCTACCCGCGCCCACATCGATCACGTACGAGACGCCCGCGGGTCGGAATAGCGCCTCGAAGAACGACCGCTCCCGGTCGAACCGCGCATCCCAGTCGACGAACTCGTCGTAGCTGCCGCCAGCGATGGCCGGAAGGTCCTTGGCCATGTACGTGCCTCCTAGTCGTCGAGGCGGAAGATGCGCACGGCATTCCCGCGCAGCACGAGATCGCGGTCTGCGTCGGAGAGGCCGAGTTCTTCCAGAACGCGGGCCTGTTGATAGCGGATCCATGCGCGATATGGCGCGGTCGTGCCGGAATCGGTCCCGAACAGCACCCGCTCAGGACCAAGCGCGGTCAGTGCGCGCTCGAAGACGTCCGACAGTGTCATCCTTGGCACGTGGTTGTCCATCCAGTTGTTCGTGCCGCTCGTATCCACGCAGACGTTGGAGCACTGATACCCAAGGCGCAGGACGCTCTCGAGCCACCCGGCGCCGAAGTGCGCGATCACGAACGTGATCTCGGGGAAGTCGCGCGCGACCGGCGACAGGTCGATGGGGTCGGCGTAGCGCAGGTCGCCGCTGGGATCCACAGTCACCCCGTAATGGATGATCATGTGCGCGCCAAGTTCAGCGGCCTTCTCGAACATCGGCCGACATGCCGGATCCGACAGCCGGTAGCAGCGGTTCACCGGGAGAAGCTTCACGCCCTTGAAACCGGCAGCCATCTCCCGCTCGAGCAGACCCGGCGTGCCCGGGTCGAAGGGATCGACGTTGCACAGCGCGTGCACATGGCCTTGAGCTGCAACGATGAATTCTCGCGTGTATTGGTTGTCTGGCATCACCGAGACGACCAGGGCCTTCGTGACGTCCGCGGCGTGCAAGCGTCCCACGTAGAACTCGGCAGCCTCCTGCGGCGTCAGGTCGGGCAGCTGGTCGCCACGTCTACCGAACTTGCGCTCCGCCACGGCCTTGCGAAAACGCTGCATGGCTTCTGGTGGCTGCTTCGACAACACCTCTTCGAGCAGCCCGACTGTGAACAGGTGGGCATGTGCGTCGATCACATCACCGGGACGCGTCGGTTGTGCGTGTTCAAGCACCGTCGCGTCCCCTTATGGCGCCGGAGGCGCGGGTGGGGCCGGAGGCGCGGGTGGGGCGGGCGACTCCTCGGCCCGTCCTTTGGGCTCCTCCGGCACGACGACCGCCGCGATCACGTACACCACCACGAACGACCACACGCCGAAGATGAATGCCAGCGTGACGTAGGCAAGCCGAACGAGCGTCGGATCCATCCCGAAGTAGTCGGACAGACCGCCGAGTACCCCGGCAACCATCTTCTTCGTGCGCGATCGGTGCAGACGGCGCTCCTTGGTAGGCATCGAGGCGCTCACCCGGCCGTTGTACACGATGAAGAGCACGCCAGCCACGACCAGGGCGATGCCGGTGCCCCACTGGCGAATCCCGCTGGCTAACATTCTGAGCGGCCCGAAGATCGCCCCGAACTGCTCCCATGCTGCGCCTCCGAGGAACCACAGTCCTCCCAGGACGAGCACCGCCCCCATGATGATCGCAGCGGTCTTGCCCTCCGGCGATGCGTTCGGATTCCCCTGATCGCTCACGGTCCGCACCTTTCGTCCCTAGTACCGGTCGACATTGACCGAACCGATTCCCATTTCAACTTCGATCACGTACCGCCGGGTAGCATTGTCGAAACCAGCGGTCTTGTAGAGACGCTGCCCCGCACCTTCCGCCCGCTCGATCCCCCGGTCCACGTCGACCGCGGCGAGCCCGGTCTTGGCCAGGACCGAGACCTCGGCGCTCTCCGGTATCCGGATGTCCACCGAGGAGATCCCGCTCTTCACAGTCACGAGCACGTCGCCGCTCCCCATCGGCACGTCCCCGAGCTTCAGATCTGCCGAGGACACGCCCGAGTTCAAGATCAACCCCGTCACGTCCACATCCGAAAGGTCAGCCCTCAACTGTGCCACCGCAATATCGATCGTGAGATCCCAGGCCACTCCCCGCGCCAGAGCGATCTCAGCGTGATTGCTCCGCGTGTTCGGGGCTATTGCGACACCCCTGTGCCCCAGGTCGAACATGATCTCAGCGGAAGTGCTCGTGACCTCGGAACGGTAGTCGGGGGTGCCGAAACTGGTGTCTCCCTCGGCCGAGAACAGCGACGATCCGCCCTCGATACTCATCTCGCCGACTCCGCCCTTCAGGTCGAGTGAGCCCTCCTTCACTCCCATGTCGGCGGGCTCGCTCACCGTGAAAGCGTCTCCGGCCATAGTGCCGTACCACATCACGGGCGAGCCGCTTACCGAAACAGCGGCGGCCCACGCGATCGCCCCGATCACCGCGAGCGAACCGATCGCGCGCATCCACTGCTGCTCCAGCCCGCGGGCCAGCACCGAGAATCCGATCGCGATCAGCAGCACCGGCCACATCGTCACGATTCGCCACCATACGCTCCAACTCAGGAAACCCGTCGTATTGCCAAGGAGAACGAGACCGAAGGCGACGCCGGTAAGCCCGTCGAAGAGCCGACCGATGCCCCAGCCCTCCTTCCCGGGTGTCACCGCCTGGATGAGTCCCGCGATCACGATCACCAGTGGCCACATCGCCCACCAGGCGAATCCCTCCATGAACCGGCCGGAGATCAGAAGCGCGCCAACAATGACCAGGACTACCCCGAACCAGACTCCTCCGCCTCCTCGCCGACGGCGCCAACCATCACCGGCTGGGGAGTACCCGGGCTGGGTGGGGGGCGGTGGGGGTGGCGGCGCGACCACGGTTGCCACGCCAGAGGAACCACCGGCGGACGCCGGGTATCCGGTAGCGCGCGGGGGCTCCGGCGCGTCGGGAACGACGACCCACATGATGATGTACGCAAGGACCGGCATCCCGCTTCCTACGACCGCCAGCAGCACAGCGAGCATGCGGACTACCGTCGGGTCGAGTCCGAAGTAATCGGCCAGCCCGGCACACACGCCCCCGAGCATCTGGTCATCGCGGCTGCGATACAGCCTACGTCCCGTTTCCATGTGTCTCCTCGGCCAGGTCGGCGGTGCTGTGACGCGCGTCGACAAGCAGTCTCACGATACGGCGCCGACGAACCGCCTGGACCGTGAATGTCGCCCCGTCGTGCACCACCGACTCGCCTGATACAGGTATGTGCCCCAACCTGGCAAGCATCCAGCCGGCCATCGTGTCGTACTCGTCGGACTCCTCGACCGGAAGGCCCATCTCCCCCGCTTCTTCGGGAGACAGACGGCCGTCGATGACCCACTCTCCCGGGCGTAGCAGTGTCGCGAAGCGGTGATCACGGTCGAATTCGTCTACAACCTCGCCGATGATCTCCTCGACGATATCCTCGATCGTGACAAGTCCCGCTGTTCCCCCGTACTCATCGACGATTATCGCCATGTGATTGCGCATCATCTGCATGTCGGAAAGCAGGGGAAGAATGTGCTTGGTCTCGGGCACGAACACCGGCGGTCTGACGTAGCCGGCGATATTGTCCATGACGCGTCCCGCCGCCGCCGGACCGACCAGATCCTTCAGCAGGAGGACCCCGACGATAGTGTCGGGGTCCTCGGAATACACCGGGAGGCGCGAGAACCCGGAGGACTGGGAGAGGCGCAGGGCCTCGTCCACCGTTGCCGTGTTCTCGACGAGCACCAGGTCGACACGCGGCACCATGATCTCCCGGACAACCGTGTCCCCGAGTTCGAATATCTCGTGGATCATGCGCTTCTCTTCGTCGAGCAGGCTACCCTGCTCGGTCACGAGCAGCTTGATCTCCTCTTCCGAGACGCCCGGTCTGCCTTGGCCAGGCTTCAAGCCAAGGAGCCGCGCGACGACGTCGGTCGAGCGCGCAAGCAGCCACACGAGCGGGGAAACGGCCGTCGCGAGGACGGAGATCGGGCGGGCGACCGCTCGGGCCACTCCCTCGGCGCGCACAAGCCCGAGCCGCTTCGGCGCCAGTTCGCCCACCACAAGCGTCACGTAGGAGACCACTATCGTCACCAGGAAGATCGAGAGCCCGCCGGCGATCCCCGCGAGCCAAGAGCTCCCGAAGGACTTCAGCCACTCAGCGAGGGGTTGCGCGAGACTGACAGCCGCAGCGGCAGAGGCCATGAAGCTGACGAGCGTGATACCGATTTGGATCGTGGCCAGCAGCCGCGATGGGTCCTCGGTCAAGCGCAAAGCAGCACGCGCGCCAGCGGAACCCTCCTCGGCAGATTTCTTGAGGGCTGCACGACGCACGCTGATGAGCGCGATCTCGGCTGCGGCGAAATAGCCGTTCAGGAGTATGAGCGCGAGGATGACCAGCAGCTCGATGGCGTACCCTTTCATGAAAATCAGGTTACCAGGAACTGCAGTTCGTCACAGACATTCCGATAACGTTGTTGCAGGGTCGGTTCATTGGACGGCACCTCTCCGATGTTGGAGAATACTGCCAACGCGCGCTACATCGCGGCAAATGCGGATATCAGAGTGCAAGCGCCAACCCCTGAGGAGCGGGGACGTGACCGATACCGGCACGACACGCAAGCTCGAGGCGGTCGTTCGCGGCCTGACAAGCGCCGCGAAGGCTCTGCGCCTCTATCCGTCCTCAAGTCCGATTCCCCGGGAGTCCGCCGAGGCTGCTGCCACAGCTCTGGAGGCATACCTGACCGAGTACCCCGTGCTTTCGCTGTCGATAGCACGCGAGGGATTCGAGTGGATGGGCACATCTGTCGCCGCCGGCGCTGCAGGAGTCGCAGACCTCGCCAATGAGCTACGCGAACGCGGTGTCGCCGAGATCGACTTCACCTCCGGCTGCTCGGTTGGCGACATCATCACCTTCCTGTCGATCGCGGGCAGCGATCCGGCGTCGATCGGTGCACAGGGAGGCATGGGCGCTGCGCTCGCGGGCAGTGGAGTCGAGTGCGTTCGTGTGGCGGACGTCCATCTGACCGTCATCGAGGAGATAGCCCCCGAGGCGGAAGGCGACATCGACGAGTTCCTGCGCCAGCTGGCCGCGGATCCGGACAAGCTGTCGATGTGGATGGCCGCGTCATCAGCAGGCGACCCTGCGGCTTTCGCCGAGGGCCTCGAAGGACTTGTGGGCGCTGCGGGAGCCGGAGGAATGGCGCGGCTGCTCGAGTCGCTCGCTCAGGCATTCACGCAGCAAGGCGCCGACGGCAAGGATGCGCTTCTCGGACTGGCGCTGGAACAGGGAGCCGTTCGTGACCTCGCCGGAGGGATGTTCGGATTCCTTGATTCCAAGGACCTCGCGTCCTCGCTGTGCGACGGCCTCTTCGGCAAGAACATGCTCTCACTGTCGAACGTGATGACTCACCTGCCATTGCAGGAGCGCATGAACCAGGTCTACGCCGAGGTTCAGCGCGAGCTCGCCGCTGGGGGGCACGCCGACAAGGAGTTGGACTTCCTGCGCCACATGATGGACGTGCGCGCCAAGACCGAGGCCGAGGAACCGCTCGTGGATGCGGACCCGACCTACCATCAGGTCGCACAAGCCCTCACGCTCAGCGAGGCCGACATAGAGCACGTCCGTGAGACCACGCGCACGCAGTCCGCGCGCGCAGGTTTCTCCGGAGTCTCAACCATGCTCGCACTCCTGGATCAGCAGCGCGATTTCGACCTCTACTGCCAGGGCCTCGACAACCTCGCCTCGATGGTGCCTCGCCTACTCGACTCGGGAGACTTCGATCTGGCCGTCCGCATCTTCCGCGAATTGGCCGGGCGCGAATCTCGATCGAATCAGCCGTGGCCGGAGCTGTCAGCGCGTCTCCGCCAGGCAATCTCCACCGCCCTTGGGCACCGCTCGATCGCCTCGCTCATGAAGGCCCTCATCGAAGACCCCGCCCGTCTTGCCGACGCGCGCGAGATCGTGCTCGTCGCCGGCGACGCGGCCACGGCCCCTCTCGTTCAGGAGGCCATTGCCCAGAAAGCCCCCGGAATCAGGCTCGCCGAGGAGATCTTGGGAAGACGCCTCATCGACGTGCTGGTCGCAGCGGCGCCGCAAGCGCAATGGTTCCAGCTCGGGCCCATCGTCGAGCGACTCGCCCATGAGGGCGACGCTCGCTCGCTCCAGGCCATCAGATCGCTCCTCGCTCGCCAGGATGAGCAGTCCCGCAGAGAGGTCGCGCAGGGGCTTGCAGGCACGGGAAGCCCTGCGGCACTTCAGATGATGGAGACTCTCATCCGTGACACGTCGCCCGAGGTCGCGATCATCGCAGTGCGCGCCATCGCGAGACACCAGATGCCCGGGGGGGCCGGCTTGCTCGTAGCGCGTATCGGAGAGCTCGACATCGACGGCAAGGACTTCGCCGTCGGCCGCGAGATCATAGGCGCGCTCGCGCGGTTGCGTGACCCGGAGTCGGCGTCAGCACTTCGCTCCTTGGCCGCCCGCAGAGCACTTATCAAGCGCGGCCACTTCCTGGAGATCCAGGACCTTGTCCGCCAGGCCCTGCTCCTCCAGCAGGAAGGAGGGGCGTCGTGAGCGCAACCGCCGTAGCAACGACGCTGGCAGCCGGCCGCAAGGCCGCACAGCTGTACCCGCAACAGCATCCCGCGTTCGTTGAGGCCATCGACGGCCTCGTTGGCGCAGCTTCCGAGACCACCGGCGCCGGCCCGCTCCAACTCAACCTCCACCAGGGTCACCTCTATCACCAAAGCGCCGTCCTTCCCGACGACGCGCCGGGAGTCGTCGCCATCGCCGAAGCTTTCGAGGTGCGCAAGATCGAGAGCATGACATTCCACCCGGGATTCTCCCGCGAAGAGGCGATCGGCCTCGTCGAGGTTCTTGGCCTGCGCCCGTCTGCAACTCTCGACATCGAGGCCGAGCTCAGCGCCCGAGGCGTCACAAGCGTCTCCCTCGCCTTCCTCGCCGAGGAAGACGCCGAGGAGAAGAAGGAACGCGACCGCATCCGTGAGCAGGACAGGGCGCTGTACAACCGGCTTGTGTCCGTCTTGAGAACGCTTTCCACACAGGTGGCCCAGGGTGGCGCGAACGACCTTGGAACAGCAGGCACCGTGGTCGGCAACGTCATGCGTCGGCTGCTTGAGGATCAGTCTGCGGTACTTGGCCTGGCTACCATACGGGGCCAGACCGAGTCGAATCTCTTCCACTCGATAAACGTCATGATCTACTCGCTCGCGCTGGGCCATACCCTCGGATTGCCCGAGCAGGGCCTCGCTTCGCTCGGCTTGTCGGCGTTGATGCATGACATCGGCAAGGCGGCCTTCAAGGCCGATGATCCCACCCAGGCCGAACCGATGGCCCGCATGCACCCGTCCATCGGCGCCGACATACTCTCGCGTCTACCCGACGAAGACCGCGCTCCCATGCTCGTCGCGTACGAACACCACATGTACGTCGATGGTTCGGGGGTGCCTGAGCGCCCGAATGACTACGTCCCACACCCCTACAGCCGCATGGTGTCCATCGCCAACCGGTATGCGAACCTGACGAACCCCGGCTCGCCGGATATCCCCGCCCTTACTCCGGACAAGGCGATCGTGACGCTGCTGCGCGAGGCACGCACCCGATTCGATCCGATGTTCGTCCGGCTCTTCGCCAAAGCGATGGGCGTCTTTCCCATAGGATGCATCGTGCGCCTCTCCGACCAGTCTGTCGGAGTAGTGTGCCGGGCGGGCACCAAGGAACTCGCACCCGTTGTGCGCGTGGTCTACGATGCTGGAGGCCTTGGGCTGGACGAGCCGATCGAGCTCGATCTTGACGGCTCTGAACTTGCGATAGTGGAAGTCGTGGGCGCCGAGAGCCTCAACGTCGAGGTGTCAGATCACCTCTAGGCCGGGCGTCGGCTATCCTACGAAGAGCTCGGCTGAGGATTGATCTTGTGCAAGACAAGCGCGATGAGCGCAAGGCGCCTGCCCCGATCCTGGCAGGCCTCCACGAACTCAGTGATCGTGTCGCGCATCTCCGGAGATGGCTTGTAGCGAACCAGTCCTCCCGCGCACTGGAGTATCCGGCCGTCGCAGAGGGACTCTATCTCGGGCTCCAGCTCCTCGACTCGGCGACCCAACCGCGCTGCAAGACCACTGGAGTCGAGCACCGCATCAGGGTTTCTGTGGTAGAACACGAGGATATCCCAGGTCAGAAGGGACCTGACATGGCGCTCCACGAACCGCATGACCGAGGGCCCCAAGACCCCCTCGAGATCGTACACTCCTACCGTCCCCTGTCGGCGCGGACACGGCATCTTGCGTCGGCGGATCTACTGAAACGCCGGCTCGACGTTGTCGACTTCGTCGGCACATGCACCGACCAAAGTCTAGCGCATTGGCCTGGCTGTTCGTTAACCGCGCAGCTCAACGGCGGATGATTGTGTCTAAACGGTTCCTGCATCTGACAAGCGGCCCGATGAACGGCACTCCTTTCCTTGGCGTGGGCGTGACGTGTGCGAACCCGTCCGCCCTGCGGTAGGGTGTATTGGCGCGTCCTTCGCGGTTCGCGCACGCCAGGGACTTTCGAAAGGACTGTGCGATGAGCATTCCTGAGGGCATGACTGTGCGCGTACACTACCGTGGCACGCTCGACGACGGAACCGAGTTCGACTCCAGCATCGGCAGGGACCCGCTTGAGTTCACGGTCGGAGCGGGACAGGTCATCGCCGGATTCGAGGCGGCCATTGTCGACCTGCAGGTCGGAGACAGCACAACCGTCACCATTCCCGCACAAGACGCCTACGGCGAGCTCGTTCCCGAAGCCATCCAGACCGTCCCGATGGAGGCATTCGCCGAGGAGCCCCCGGTCGGCGCCATGGTCGAGCTGGCGGCGCCCGACGGACGTCGTCTCGCCGCATCGGTAGCCGAGGTGTCGGAGGAAGCGGTAACGCTCGACTTCAACCACCCCTTGGCGGGGCAGGCGCTGACGTTCGAGCTCGAACTCGTGGGCACTTCTCAGGCAGACTGAGGCGCCCCTGCCCTGTGGGACCGTCCGCGTCATGCGGATCTGCCCGGAGGACCGAACCGTTCGATCACCCGCGCGTTCTCGGGCACCCCGAGCTCGTCCAGCACATCCTGCATCGCTGCGACCATCAAGGGTGGACCTGTAGCGAAGAACATCTGCCCCTCCGGGTCCAGGTAGCGCCGAACTGTCTCGGCCGTGATGAGGCCCCTCTCGCCCGTCCATTGGTCCGAAGGCTCCTCAAGGACGTGCACCACGCGTACTCCGAGTGAGTCCATCCGGTCGAGCTCGTCGCGGTATGGGACACACCGCTCGTCGCGGTTGCCGAAGAACACCGTTGCCCCCACACCAAGGTCACGCCTGAGCGCATCGCGCAACATGCTGCGAACGGGCGTTATCCCGACCCCGCCCGCAAGAAACACGAGTTTCCGGGGGTCCTCGGGAAGCGCGAGGCTGCCGAGTGGACCCATCATCGTGACTGTCGAGCCCCGGGAGAGCATGGCCAGCGCTCGCTTGAACGTCGAATCGCTGAGCCGCGTCGTGATCTCGACGTACGGATCGTGCGGTGCGGACGATATCGTGAACGGCTTGGTCTCCTCGCCGGCCCGGGAGATCAGGCGCAGGGAAATGTACTGTCCCGCGTGGAAGCCGAAGCTCGATGGCCGTTCGAACCGCATGATCGCGATATCGGGGCCGCACATCCCACGTGCCACGTGCGCGATCTCGTAGCGCTCTATGGCCACACGCACCTCCTCGGCATCGTCGATGGGAAGATACCCCTCATAGCATCCAAACCTCTGCGCGCACCCAAAGGTGTGTGCGAAGAAGACAGGATCCGCCCTTCAGCGCATCGAAGTGCGCGAGTACGAGGGCAAGGACCTCTCATCGGTGGAGGACTTCCGTGAGAACTCGATCAAGGGACCGCAGCAGGTGGACCGCGACGCATACCGGCTCAGGGTGCACGGTCTCGTGAAGACACCGCTCGAGCTCACCTATGGCGACGTCATTGGCGGCAACCAGCTCTACAAGAAGGTCGTCACCCTGAACTGCGTGGAGGGCTGGAGCGTCGACGTCCTGTGGGAAGGCGTGCTCGTCGCTGACCTTCTCGACGAGGCGGACGTCGACAGCAGGGCCACGACGGTGATCGTCCGCTCGTACGACGGCTACTCCACCTCGCTGCCGCTCGACTTCGTTCGCGACCGAAGCGTTCTTCTCGCCTACAAGATGAACGCGGTCGAACTGCCTCCGGAGCGTGGCTTCCCCTTCCAGGTCGTCGCCGAGGAGAAGTGGGGCTACAAGTGGGCCAAGTGGGTGACCGAGATCGAGCTGTCCTCGGACAGTGATTTCGAAGGGTACTGGGAGAGCCGCGGCTACTCTACCGACGGTTCGCTCGACAGGCCTTCGCACGGTCGCTAGACGCGCGTCACCTGGTGCGTTTCCTCCGCAGGTCGAGCTTCATCGTCAGGATTCGGTCCGACGCGAAGATGCGTCCCGCCACGAGAATCAGCCCGACGCACCACACGATCTCATACGCAATGCCAAGGCCGACCTTCCCGTATTCGCCAAGGAACAGGCTCGGAGCCGCCTGGAACGCCGCCGTGAACGGAATCGCGTTCACCAACCACCTGACCAAGGGGGTTGCCCGGTCCAGATCGATGAGCAGGCTTGTCAAGTACGGGATCATCAGAAAGATCATGAGTGGCGTGAGCAGCGACTGCGCCGCCTTCACGTTCTCCGCGAACGCGCCGAGGATGACCGCCGCCGCAAGCGCGATCATGATCGCGAAGAAGAGCGTCACGCCGAGCAGGACGTAGTCGACGGGCGTCAGGGAAAGGCCCAGCGCTGCTGCTGCACCGGATCCCGCCGATCCTCCGCCGGTAGGCGCCAGGCTGTTCATGTAGTAGCGCATGCCGAGCATGTACACTGCCGCGGACACAAGCGCGATTAGCCCGGCGGCGGTGATCTTCGCCCCGATGAGTGCGGTCCGGTCGATCGGCGACGACAAGAGCGTCTCAAGCGTCTTGTTCTCCTTCTCAGACGCGATGGTCGTCGCAATCATCTGAGCCGCGAACATGATCACCAGGAACAGCACGATCGGGATGAGGGTCGTCTGCCCGATGATGAAGCCGAAGACTTCGGACATCGACGCCTTGGCACTGCGGTCGCCAACGATGACGGTCTCGACGCGCTCGATGGGATGCTTGATCTCCTCGGGATTCGAACCCGGCATGCCGGCCGCGATCAGCTGGTCGCTCACTCCGTTCTCGAGCGCCTCCAAGACCGCGTCCACAACCTCCGGACCCTGCGCCGAGGCATACGAGAACCCCGATATCTGGGCGTAAGTCTCGACTTTCTGTCTCATGCCGCTCGCAAGGCCGGTCTCGAACCCTTGCGGCACGACGATGCCGACCCCGATCTCACGATCCCGAAGCTCCTGCGCCATGGAGTCGCCAGCGCTTGGATCGAGCTCCACCGGGTCGTAGCCCGCTGCCTTGAGGGCTTCCGAGATCTGTGTCGATGTGGAGCTGGCGTCCAGGTCGACGATCGCTACCGGCTCCGGCCTTTCCGCGTCAGCCTCACGCTGTTGCCCGATCACATTGCCCAGCAACACGAACATCAGGATCGTCAACACGAAGGGCAATAGCACCTGGGCCGTGGCGAGTTCGCGGATCTCCTTCTTGAGCAGCACGATGAACTTCCTCATCGGGCTACCTCCGCGAAGACCTCTTCGAGGTTGTCTGCGCTGTAGCGCTCCTTGAGCTCCGCGGGTGTTCCGAGTGCCTGGATCACGCCTCCGTGCAGAAGTCCGACTCGGTCCGAGAGATACTCGATCTCAAGCATGTTGTGACTCGATAGAAGTACCGCCGCCCCGCCGTCTCGCGCGTAGCTCTTGACGGTATCGCGGACCTCGAGCGCGTTGAGCACATCAAGTCCGGAGGTGGGTTCGTCCAGTATCGCCAGTCGGGGCTGTGTCATGAGCGTCCTGCCAAGAAGAAGCTTGCGCGTCATGCCCTTCGAGTAGGAGCCGAGCTTGTCGGCAAGCCGGTCGCCCAAACCGGTGATCTCGCGAGCGCGAGCAATGGCCGCCTTCTGCCCGCCTGGGTCTGCGAAGAACAGCTCGGCGACGAAGCGCAGGTAGCCCTCGCCGGTCATGTTCTTGTACGCGCCGGCCTCTTCGGGCAGGTAAGAGATGATTTCCCGGATTCGGCCAGGGTCCTTCGTCACATCGATGCCCGCAACGCTGACATGTCCCGCCGAAGGCCGCAGAATCGTCGCCGCGATGCGCAAGGTCGTGGTCTTCCCGGCTCCGTTGGGGCCGATCAGCGCGAATACCTCGCCGGCTTGGACCTGGAAGCTGATGCCTCCAACGGCTTCCAGCGCCCCGTACGACTTCTTCAGGTCCCTGACTTCGAGAACAGCCCCCACGCTCGTCCTCCTCGCCGCTCGCACGCCGGGTCAACCACCCGCAATCCTAGCATGCGAGAGCGGTGTCAAAGGCGTCTCACCTGAGGATATTGCCGATCTTGTCGTAGACGGGCTGCGTCACTGAGGCCGGCCCTCCGTATATCTGCGCGTAGTGCACGCTGCTCACGATTCCCTCGAGCGCCCGCTGTGTCGCTAGCGGCAGCTCATCGGGTTTCGTGAGGAGGATGATGCCGCCAAGGCGGCCCTGCGCCACGCCGCCGCAAAGCGCGTCTGGATGCTTCACGCCCGTCGCAATCCCGATCGACGCGTACGAGCACAGACCGCTTGAGACTCCCTTGGCAGCGACCGCAACCGCGGTCTCGTAGCGAGTTGGGCCCGCGAGTCGCACGGTCGTCCCGCACACTGCGTCGATCTGCCGGAATACCGTGGGAGTCACAGACATGTTCCCGCCAGCGACCGTAGCCCTCGAGAATCTGTGTCTGGCCATGACCGCCAGCGTCTCCGCGGGAAGCACCCCGGGCCGCGTAAGAAGCAAGGGGGCTTTGGCGCGGTACGCGAGCGGGCTGAGAGCTAGCGCGTCGGGATAGAGATCCCCGCGTGCGACGAACACACGCCCGCCGTGCTTCCCAAACTTGAGGACTTCCTCGGCGATGAGGGCGGCGGTGACGTAGCGATCGCGACCGCCGAGGCGCTTCACCGAGAGACCCAGGTATACGAGTTGCCATTCGACGCTGTTGTTCACGGAGGTGGTTCCGCCGACAACGATCGCCTTCTTGGCGCCAAGTCGCCTGATCTCGCTCACGATCTCAGAAGGCAGAGCCGAGGCGCGCGTCAGGAGAATCGGCCCATCGGTGCACCCCGCCAGGGCAGAGGCGGCCAGCGCATCGGCGAACGCCGTGCCTGAGGCGATGATCACTGTGTCGGCCGACTCAAAGTTCTCGCGGCTGGTACCGGCCGAAACCACATAGCGGTCCCGGCCGCCCACCCTCATCATCTCCAGTCCCAACAGGGGCTCGATCGTCACGGACACGCGAATGGTGCCGGCCACAGTCGAGCTCCCCACATATGAGGCTGAGAATGCTGCGATCGACCTGGGCGCAGCGGAGTCATAGTCGGCTTTGAACCGCTCCGAGAACATGGGGCGGTCGGACACCCCGCCTTCGTCGTCGACCAGACTCACGTAAAGGATATGGCTCCCTTCGGGAACCGCGACGACTCCGTCGACCTGCGTCCACCCTCCGATCAGGCTGTCCCAGGAGTAGTAGAGGGTACCGGGGGCCTGGGGCACCAGAGAGAGGAACGTCGGCGTTCTGCGCCAACCATAGTAGCCGTCTGAGAAGGGGGGCGAGGCAAGGACGCGCACGTCGGAATCACCGGCTGCGTGCGCCGGCGTCGGCGTCAGTGCGGCAAGCACTGCTATGAGCGCGAGCGAAACCGCGAAGACGGCGATGGGCCACCGTCCGATCGCGGCCCGTTCAGGCCGACCTATCGACATGTCGATGCTCCTGGCTTCTCCTTGGGAGGATTGCCTAGTGTAAGCATCGTCACAGTGCCGGAGTGGCCGTAGGAAGTGTCGATGCGAGGCCGCAAGCGACGCACGGGCGGGAGGAGATGCCGACGAACGGTACCTCTGCGGTCGCTATTCGAAGTCGAACGGCTAGGGTACTACTCGACTATCTTGGCCGAGGAACTCGCGAAATGGCACGCCCAGCAGGTGGTTTGGATGTGCCCTTCGGGAGCTTCCTGTCGCGGAGATACCGGCGTGATGAGTACGTGCATCACGAGCACGAGCATGAGAGCGACGGCGATTCCCGTCAGTATCTTGCGTCCCATACGGCCTCACATCATGACGAACAGAACCACGGCCAGGAAGTGGCAGATGCTGCCGCCCAGCACGAACACGTGCCACACGGCATGCATGTAGGGCACCCGCTTGAGGACGTAGAAGATGGTCCCAAGCGTGTACGCCAGTCCGCCCGAGACGAGAAGCCACAGTCCCCCGGGCTCGAGGTTGGCGACAAGCGGTCGCATCGCGACGACGATGAGCCAGCCCATGCCGAGATAGACGGCAGCGGACAACCAGCGGGGCCGGTACGTCCACGCCGCCTCGACCGAGATGCCGGCAATCGCCAGCGTCCACACGATGGCAAACAGCAACCAACCACCGTCGTCGCGCATCGTCACGAGCAGGAAGGGCGTGTAGGTACCCGCGATCAGTAGGTATATCCCCGCGTGGTCGAGCACCTTGAAGACGTGCTTCGTCCTTGGCCAGGGAAAGCTGTGGTAGAGAGTCGATGCCGTGTACTCGAGGACGAGCGCGAGGCCGTAGACTGTGGCGGCCGCGATTCGCCATCCGTCGCCCGACTGCGCGGCGAACACGATGAGCATCGTGAGCGCCGAGATGCTCAGTACCGTACCGAGGCCGTGGATGATGCTGTTGGCGATCTCCTCGCCCACACTGTAGGCTCGGACTTTCCGCGCCTTCGCACTGGAGGCAGCTGCGCTCCCCATTCTTCTCCGATCGTTCCCGCGCTCTCTCGTCTTTGGCGCGCATTGTAGATGCTACCACCACATGACTGCGCGGAAGGACAGCGCGCATGTGGTTCCGACCCCGTGACGACGGCGTGGTAGAGTCGGCGCTGGAGGTGGTGCTGTGGCCGACATTGTTCGCAAGCGAGTGGTCGTGAGAGGGGTCGTACAGGGCGTGTGGTTCCGCGCTGCCACCCGCGACGCAGCCCTGAAGCGCGGGATTTCCGGGTGGGTCCGCAATCTGCCCGACCGCTCGGTCGAAGCCGTCTTCGAAGGTGCGTCGGACGCCGTCGACAGCATGGTCGCGTGGTGCAGGACCGGCCCGGAGCGGGCTATCGTCGAGCGCGTCGAGGTGGCCGAGGAGACGCCCGAGGGACTCCTTGGCTTCTCGGTGCGCTAGGGCCGGGCGGGCAGTCGGAGTCTCCACTCAGTCACGGCTCGTACCTTTCGTATTGACGATCGCCACACCCACCAGCGAGATCGCGCCACCTACGAAGGCGAGCATGGCTGGCATCTCGCCCAGCCACACCCACGCGATCCAGGTCGCGTTGATCGGCTGGAAGTAGAGGAAGGTCGAGAGCACGCTTGCGGGCATGCGCGAGAGCGCGTGGCTCCACAGAACGTAGGAGATCGCCCCCGGGAAGATGCCAAGGAACACCACCGCGAGCGTCGACTCGGGGCTCGCCGAAGGGAACTGCTGCACGAGCCCGGGTGCGAACACGAGCATCGGCAGCGTGCCCGCCCAAATCGCGTACGTGGTGTATTCGAGGGCGTTGTAGCGCTTCAGCGTGCGCTTCGAGACGATGAAGAACGCGGAGGTCGCGACCGCCGCAACCAGGATGAGCAGCGCACCGGGCTCGAACGCGAGACTGCCACCCTCGCCGAAGGTGATGAGCATGACGCCTGCGAACGAAACCACGACCCCGGTCCACCCCCACACCGTCAGCCGTTCCTTCAGCCACGCCGAGGACATAAGCGCGGTGAAGATGGGACTCGCCGAGATGAGCAGCGCCGCGGCGCCCGCGGTGACCGTCTGCTCGCCGAAGTTCAGCGACACATGGTAGATCGTTATGCCAAGGAAACCGCCCAGGGCGATCGTCGGCAGATCGCGGATGTCCGGCAAGTGCATCCTCGTGACGACTGCGTAGCCCAGCAGAACGAGCGACGCCGTCCCGAAGCGCAAGAGCGCGACCTGGCCGGGGCCGTACGATTCGAGACCCGCGCGGATCCCTGCGAAAGCCGCCGCCCACAACAACAGGGCGACGATAATCGCCGCCCAGGTCCGGGGTTCGCCTTTCCACGCATGCGAATCGCTCATGCGGTCCCTTCGTCGCCCTCACGTGCAGTGCCAGGTGCCAGCGTACGCCCGACCATCGGGCGCCACAACCCGAAAACGGACACGCCCGACGACGGATGCGAGCGGCGCAACCGTCGGCGACGAGCCGCCGGGCTAGTCCATCTTGAGGACGGCCACCCCGGCCGAGAACGCGACAACCGCGATGCCTCCGAGCACCGCTGCAGGCAGCCACGCCGCCTCGAGGCCCTGGCCGCGCGCTACGACATCGAGAAGCCCGATCATTCCCCAGCCTGTCGGCGTGAACTTCGCGATCGTCTGCATGAACGGCGGCGTGATCTCGATGGGCCAGTAGCATCCACCGAGCATCGCCAGCGCCGTCGACGCGATGGGCCCGATAGCCGAGAGCTGGCTACGCGTGCGCACGACGGCCGTCACGAACACAGCGAGCCCGGCCGACGCCAGGATGTATGCGCTCAGCACGAGAATCAGCGCCAATGGATCTCGGCCCCAGGGAACCGAGAACGCTACAGCCCCGAGACCGACCAAGATCAGCGCCTCGATCGTGGACGTGCCGATGACCCCCAAGATCTTCCCCCCAAGGATCTGCGCGCGCGACGAAGGCGTCACCAGAAGGCGTCGCAACGTGCCCTGTTCGCGCTCCTCGAGGATGCCGCCGGCGCTGCCGAACGCCATGAACAGCACGAACATGAGAGTGAAACCGACGGAGTACTGGATGTTGCTTGTGGCAAGCACGCTGTCGCCGCGGACTTCCGAAGAGGTGACCTGCACGCCGGCGACTCCGATGGGCGGGTCGGGTTCCCAGAAACCGTCGGCAATGTCGTATGCAGTCGCGAAGGACGGGGGAACCGCGGCTGGCGTGGGCGTGGCTTCCATGCCGGGTGGGCCGCCGCGGCGCCTCGCCAGCTGGACCTCGGCCAGGTCCCGGAGCACACCCGCCGCTACGGTCGCCGCCTGCGCGCCCGCGCCCACGCGCGCTGCGGCGCCCTGGACCACTTCGCGCGCGCCGGTCGCCCGCTGCGACGACGGATCCTGGGTGACCTCGACGGTTCCCTTCCTTCCCGTCTCAAGCGCCGTGCCGAACCCGCCCGGGATCCTCACGATCAAGGCGGCCTCACCCTTGTCGAGCTTCTCCTCGGCCAACTCGGGTGTTGAGCGCTCGACATCGATCGATGGGTCTTCGGCGACGAGGTTCTCGATCTGCTGTGCGTAGCGACTCGTGTCCCCGTCGAGCCACATCACGAGCACAGGGCGCTCAGCACCCTGCGAACCGAACGCCACGCCGAACACGTACGTGAGCAGAAGGGGCAGCACGACGATGCTCACCAGCTCGCCACGGTCTCGCAGCACCTGGATCACCGACACGCGCAGCATCGCGAACATGCGTCTCATCGCGCATCCCTCAATCGCCATACGCCGACGCCGAAGAACACGACCGCGAAGGCAAAGAGCGCACCGACCTCGCCAAGCAGGTCAGCCGGTCCCGCGCCGCCGGTCTGCACCTTCTGGAACCCTTCGAGCGCCCATCCGATCACTGACGCGTACCTGATCGGCTGAAGCCACTCGGGCAAGACCGAGATCTGGAAGAACGCGCCGCCGATGAGCGCCATCACCTGGATCACGAGCGGCCCGATTCCGCCCGCGCCGCGCTCGGTCTTCGCGATGGACGCGATCAACACGGCAAGCCCCGTCGTCGCGGCCATCTCGGCAGCGGCGATCATCCACGTGCCCGCAACGCTCGCCCCCCAGTTCACCTTCATCATCCCGCTCGTGTAGGCGAAGAGCACACCGAACTGCAGCATGCCAAGGAGGAATATCCCGAGCATCTTGCCGCCAACGACACTAGAGCGCGTGGTGGGTGTGGTCAGGAGCCGCGACATCGTCTGTTCGCGACGCTCGGTGATGAAGGAGAAAGCGCCGAACATGGCGCCGAACATGAGGAACATCGACGTCATGGACAGGGAGAAGAAGTCGAGCGGGCTGATCTCCCCTTCTTCTCTCACGGCGTCGGCCGCCTTCACCTCCACGGGGCTTGCCACGTCCTCGGCAGAAGCCGCCTGCACGGCCAGGCCGATTGCACCCTGGAGCGCCTCTGGCGGCAGGCCCGCGTCCGCCGAAACCTGACCTGACGTCTGCGCGATCACGGATATCCGCGAGAACTCCGTGGCGATCGAGCGGATCACGCTCTCCCATATGCCGGACGAAAGCTCCGAGCCGGGGTCGCGCAGAACCTCGAGGTCGACCGCCTCCCCGGCGTTGATCCTCTCGGTGAAGTCAGCGGGCACGATGAGCGCGGCGATCAGGTCCCCGCGCTCGACCTCGGTGCGCACCGCTTCCGCGTCATCGCGCTGCTCGATCTCGAAGAGCCCCGCGAGGTCTTCGTTGTCGGTCAGCGCGCTGACTATCTCGTCCCCAATCCGGGTACTTCCGCCGGGCGGTGTCGCCGAGGCGGCAGATGCGCCTTCGTCGAGATTCACTATCGCCACGTGAGCCGAGAAGTCGCCCCCGCCGCCCAGACCGCCGAACGCAGCACCGAGGATGAGTATCAGGATGATCGGCATGCCGAGGAGAACGCCGAGTGCGGCGGGGTCTCGCAGCCATACCGTGATGTCCTTCAGCGATATCGACAGAAGCCGTGACATGATCTCGCCTAGTCCCGCAGCGACTTGCCGGTGAGGTGCAGGAACACGCTCTCCAGGTTAGGCTCGATTACCTCTGCGGAATGAATCTTCTCGCCAGCGGCATTGAGCGCCGAGACGACGCCCGCGAGCGCCGCGCCCCCGTCGGCGGCAAGTACCTCGAGCTGGGAGTCGGCGCAATCAGCCTTCGACACCCCGGGCACCGCGCGCACGGCGTCGAGTGCGGCGTCAGATAGTGTCTCGTCGACACCTATGCGTACGATGTCGGCATCTCCCACGAGCTTGCGCAGCTCATCGATCGTGCCCATGGCGATGATCTTGCCGTGGTCGACAATGGCGACCCGGTCGCAGAGGAACTCGACTTCTTCCATGTAGTGACTCGTGTATAGCACCGTCATCCCGGCGTTGTTGAGCGCTTTGACCTGCTCGAGGATGTGGTTGCGGCTCTGGGGGTCGATGCCGACGGTCGGCTCGTCCATTAGCAGTACCTTTGGCTTGTGCAGGATGCCCGCGGCGATATTGATGCGGCGCTTCATGCCACCGGAGTACTTCTCGATGCGCTCCCGGGCGCGGTCCGCAAGTCCGGCGATCTCCAGCGCTTCGTCTACCGCTGCGGACAGGGCCTTGCCCCGAAGACCGTACATCCGCCCCCAGAAGCTCAGGTTCTCGCGGGCGGTCAGCGTCGGATAGAGTGCGACCTCTTGCGGCACCACACCCAAGACGCGCTTCACGGCGATCTGGTCCTTGCGGACCGAATGGCCATCGACCTCGACGTCTCCGGCGCTCGGCTCAAGCAGACACGATATGACCGAGATCGCCGTTGTCTTGCCTGCTCCGTTGGGACCGAGCAGCCCGAAGATCTCGCCCTCCCCAATCGAGAAGCTGACGCCGTCGACAGCCGCGAGATCCCCGAAACGCTTCACGAGATCGCTCACGCGAATGATGTCACTCATGATCCTCCACCCCGGAACATGTCTCCGCATCGAGGCGGGACGTCGCACAGCGCTGTAATGGTACCCAATAGGAGCGTCGTAGCGTTACCCTTCGCCGAAGCGCGCACTCGCCATGCTGTCAAGAACGGTGAACAGCAGCTCCCGGGACGCCGCGAAGGGGGCGTCCGGAGCGAGCAGCTTCTTGGCGGATGCGATCCACTCGCCTTCGACCAGTTCAGTGCGCGCGTTGTCGACCAACGTGCTCAGGCCCTCTCGCGTAGTCTCGAGATGGAACTGCAGCCCGATGACCCTGCCTCCGTCGTACTCGAACGCCTGGTTCTCGCAGGCAGCGCTCGACGCAAGCCGGATCGCCCCGGGCGGGATCGCGAACGCGTCGCCGTGCCAATGTAGCGCCGCGAACTCCTTCGGCAATCTGCCAAGGACCGCACTGGCCTCTCCCTCCTCAGTGAGCTTGACGGGATACCAGCCGATCTCCGGCTGCGCGCCACGTGTGACCGGCCCGCCCAGTACGTCCGCCACAAGCTGTGCGCCAAGGCACACCCCCAGCACACGCTTGCCGTCCTCGATTGCCGAGGATACCAGCTGCTTCTCCTCGGCGAGGAACGGGTGTTCCTGCTCCTGATAGATGTTAATCGATCCACCCATGATGACAAGGAGATCGAATTCGCCCGGGTGTGGTGCTGCCGTGTCGAAGGGTCGTGCCACCTCGAAGGAATGGCCGCGCGCGGACGCCCAATCGGCGATGGTGCCAGGGCCTTCGAACCAGACGTTCTGCATGCAAAGAACTCGCACGGCCACCTCCATCACGGGTACATACTGCGCGAGCATAACCCAGACGTGGGAGGGAGGCTCGCGCGAGCGGGCCTCCCTGTTGCGGGCGTGTCTGCTATCCGGGCTAGCCGTGCAGGCGGAAATCGCTCAGTTGGAGGACGCGTCCGTGCCCACGGGCGTAGGCTGCAGCGGTCTGCGGCACTCGCACCGTAAGGGCCGCCACGGCTCCGAACATGGCGAACACCGCCGCCCATAGGGCAACCGAGGTGTCGGTCGGCCACCACAGCGCAATCCAATCGAATGACGGGAGCCGCATCGAGCCCAGGCTCATCGCCGGGCTGGCGCCCATCACGGGCGAGACGAGCAAGCCGGGAGTCGGCGTCGAGGAGAACGCGTACGTCCCTGAGCTGCCGGATTCGACCTGATCATCTATGGGAGTGATTGGGCGGCTCTCGCCGGTGCTTCCCGATTGGCTGTCACTTCCCACGATGGGAGCGGCCACCGGATCGTCGTCCTGCGGGACACCGGCGACGCCGGCAACGTCGAGCACCGCACTCTGGATTCTCTCGATGTTCCCGACGAGATCTACTGAGTAGTACTCAACTACTGCGGCCCCGGCGTTGTCGATCCGAATCGTATTGCCGCTCGTCCAGCGTCCCGAGCCGACCTTCCAGTACGTGGCGGCAACGCCCGCGCCCTCGTCGGCGGCCTTCGTCTCGATGGTGGCTGGCGCGAGCAGCCGCTCTCCGTTGTAGAGCAGTTCCGTAGTTGGAGACTCGCCATCGCTGGACACGCGTACGTCGGCCGTGACGGGGGCCTACGAGGTCACGCTGAACCAGGTCGCATCGTGAACGCTTCTGACATCACCCAGATACCAGTCAACATCGCTATCCGGAACCGTCGCCCGCACTGTATACGAACCAGCGGGCAGACTCTTGATCTCGAAGGCGCCGTCGGAATCGGTCGCCGCCGTCATGCCCTCCGGGTGCAGCGTCGCCCCTGGCGACTGAATGAGCTCGACCTCGGATCGCACTACCGGAGCGCCCGTGAGCTTGTCCGAGATCGTGCCCCGCAGCATCGCTACCGGTACCACCACGAAGTCGAGGGATGCACCCTCCGGGCCCACGATGACCGTACCCGCACCAACCGCCACCACGGTCATTCCGGAGACGAACGCGAATCCGCCATCGGGGCAGGCCGCTTCGTACCTATACGAACCGGGACTCACGTCCTCCGAGAAGAAACCATGCTCATCGGTGGTCGTCGAGATATCCGCCCCGCCTTCAACTGGCGAGAGGTCGATACGGATTCCCTGGACGCCTGTGCCGTTGTCCCGTATTGTCACGGACCCAGAGAGCGGCGCCTCTGGCGAGAGGAGCCGTGCCGACAGCCATACTCCGGCGCGCGTCACGACGATGTCTCGGGCAGAATCGATGGTGTCTGCCGCAGGGTGATACACGACGGACGCGTCGGACGGAGACTCGTAGCCGATCCGATAGACACCCTCAGGAAGGCGAATGGACCACCCGCCGTTGTCGGCGGTCCTGGTCGACGCTACAACGTCCCACCCTTCACCGGCCTGGGCGTACGCCCGGACTGTGGCTCCAAATACGGGCTCACTGCCGGTCCAGTCGTACAGGTCGCCGTTCACGTAGCACCAGGCAGCAATATCGACTGTTCCGACGTTCGTAGTTCCGCCGACGGCAACAACCACGTCACTCGCGCTCTCGAATGTGCTCCCTCCCAGGTAGCCGCTAACGTACCGCCACGTCACATCCAGCATGGCCAGTTTGTACACGCCCGCCGGCACGTCACTCAACACGAACGCCCCGTCACTTGAGGTCATCATCTCTGCCATGACCAGCCGATCGGCACCGATGTCCTGGATCTGTACGACTATCCCCCGACACCCAAACCTGCCGAATCCACCACCCGGCCGGACACCGCACCCGAAACGAAGACCGCGACCCCTGACGTCACGGAAGGGTCAGCTGGTGCACCGGCACCGGGCTCGCCTTTCCGCGGAGAGGCAGGTTCCGGCTGGACAACCGTCGCCTCTTCAGGGGGAGTGACGGGCGTTTCTGCCGGAACATCCACGGCGACCGGCTCCTCGGCCTGTACCGAGATTTCGACCGACGAGGAGACATCTTGGCTCTCGTCCGCAGCAAGGGCGACTGAGCTCCAGGGCATCAGGGACAGCGTCATCGCGGCGATCAGCGCCGTATGCACCAGCCTTCGGCTCCTTCGAGACACCCGGGCTAGTCTAGAACGTCCACTCATCATGCCATTCACCCCGTTCGACGGTAATCCGCAAGCGATATGCGGTTACTATCGGCGGCTGAACGGTGATGCTTAACGCTGGCGCCCGCCTAACGGTTGTTTGGGGGTGCTAGCGCACAGAACGCGGGGATGAACGGTACCTGGGTGAGCCTTGCGGCCAGACTACGGCGCCATCAGCCTCGCGAGAATCGCGAGTCGCACCGACTCCTTGACACTGTCAGGCCCGCCGAAGACATAGCACGGGTCACTGCCGCTCAGCTTGTCGGCGCAGGCTGCGGTCTCCGCAGGGAGAGAGCCCTTCTTCACGAGCAGCAACGGGTAGCGGAGTCGGCCAAGTGCCGCACCGCCCGTGAGAGCATCCGGCAGTTTGGCAGCAACGCCCATTCCGTCCCAGTCGAGCCATCCCTTGTTGACGGAGTTCGTGGCGATCACGGCCGCCGTGGAATAGCGGTTCGCCCCCCACCAGCGCTCGGTGTTCGCGGCGGCGGACGCCTTGACACCGTCGAACACGCCACTTGCCACTGTGTTCACTCCGCCCGCGACAACGACGAAGTGCGGATCCACGTCGGCGAGCACGGACTTCGTCGCAGAGGGTAGCGAGGTACCGGACACGAGCAGTATCGGCCTTCCGGCCGCGCGAGCCGCCGGAGAGAGTGCCAGGGCATCGAAGAACTTGTCCGGGTCGGCCCCATTTGCAACGAGGACGTCCTTGGACCACGCCGGGCTTCCGCACACGCGCCTGGCAATCGAAGCTGCGAGATCGTATCGGTTGCCGTCAGACCTGACACGCTCCGCAGTCGCCGTGAACGCCGTGTGTGCCTGGACGTAGTTCACGAGGTCGTTCACGCGGGCCGATGGCACCGACGTGGGGCCGCCCACGACGTGAAGCGTGACGCTGCCGTTGGCATTAGCGATCTCGGCGACCGCTTGCTTCACTTCCTGGGGTGTGGAAGAGGCGCTCACTAGAAACAGCGGAGCCCGGTACAGCCAACACAACCCGGAGGCAGCAAGCGGGTCGGCCGCTGCCCGATCATCACCGGACGCGATGACGACGTGAGTGACCCCGACCCAGGATGGGCCCATGGGTTGCTGTTCATCTGGAACACGCGCGATCTCCACAGCCGTCGAGTAGCGAGTCGGCCCCCAGGCGCGGTGCGCAAGCGACCATGCTTTGTGGTCGACACGGTGCTGCTGGATTCCGGTGTGAACGAACAGGCCCTCGTTCTGGAACGCATAGCCAGCCTTGCCGAAGGCGATTCGATACGTGTCGTCCGGGTAGCCGGCCGTGAACTCATAGTATCCGGAGGCATTGGTCTGCTTCACGGGTTCCAGCGTGATGCCGGTGCTATCGTCCACAAGGTAGACGAACATCCCGCTTAGCGGTGCGCCGGTCTCGGCATCGGTGACGTAGCCGTAGAATCCTTCGAAGACCGCGGCCCTCGATGGCGTGGGCCGAAGAAGAGCGTTCGACATGCTAAGAACAAGCGCAAGGGCGATCGTGCCTACAAGTCGAGATACTCGAGCAGCCATGGTAGCCCCTCTCCTGTGCGACCGTCCCCGTCGCTAGTTCACAGTACCTACTCCCGATTCTACCCAGGGCTCGGATGATTGACCACGCGGGGAGCCGGCACACCCGCGACGATCCCACGAAGCACAGGTGGCCGATCCTCATTCGGACCGGCCTACCTGGTAAGACTCTTGGTGGAGACGAAGGGGCTCGAACCCTCGACCTCAGGCTTGCAAAGCCCGCGCTCTCCCAGCTGAGCTACGTCCCCGCTGTGCGAAAACGGAGTATATCACGGCGTTCCCTCGTCCCGCAGCCCCGTCCGAGCACGAAACGAAGCCCGCGCCTCTCGCGCGGGCTTCGTCGTGATTCAGATGGCCGGGATGCCCTTCGCACCGCCCGAGGCTCCCCTCGAAGGGGATATCCTCGAGAGTTCTTGGCCAAGTGAGTGGTCCCTCTTGGCCGCACCCTCGCCAGGTCCAGAGGCTTATGCCCGACTCTCCGCAGGTCCGACTCGCCGACATTCACATGTCGCGCCTTCCCTGCGGCGCAACAGACGGAACCGACAAATTAGTTCACGTACCGACTCTTCCAAACGGCCACCCGGAGGTCTTCATCTGCCATCCCGGCCTAATCTGTATTTCCGTTATCACCGAGATAGACTCACCTCGCTTCCTCCATTGGCCTGCGGGCATGTATCCCGCAGTCACGTACTTTCATTATACCCCGCACTTCGCCCCATCTACACGCACGAAGGGGCACCCGCAAACCGGGCGCCCCTTCACCCTGCGTTCCGCAGCTAATCCGGTCTTTGGGCCATGTCTGACACTGAAACCGCAGGTCAAAGGCTTGCAGCCTAGCAGGAAACGCGAAATGTCATAGATACACGTTTCTCAGATTACGGGTTGTGCCGCCTGTGCATATG